>CAJIYZ010000131.1 GCA_905181675.1 Bacteroidetes bacterium MED-G20 | reverse complement strand
AAAAGGCCAAGTAATTGCATCTTTTGTTGGAGGATTATACGTGAAATGAGGCAATCCATCTACACTAAAAATAAGTTTTTCAGATGACCACTCTAAACTATAGAGATGAAAAGCTGTGGTAGCTGTTGCAACAGATTGACCGCCATGATTGACCGTAGCACCAGAACTTGATGGTGTGTGAGTAGCACTTTGAATATAGTTTTGGTTGTTTCCCCAGTGTTCCATAATGTCTAATTCGCCACAAGCTGGCCAGCTTGTGGTTCCAAATCCTTGGTTGTTCCAATAGGCTCCGTCTTCATTAATATTTTTCCCTAGCATCCAAATGGCCGGCCAAGTTCCTGCTCCTGTTGGTAATTTTGCGCGAACTTCAATCTTACCGTACTGGAATGCGAATTTAGAATTTAGTCGAGCGGAAGTATATTGTTTGGTTACGTTTTGATCTGTGAAAACCTCTTTTTTTGCAAATATTTTTAATACTCCATTATCTACAACAGAGTTATCTAATCGATTGGTATAATGTTGAATTTCGTTATTGTACCAATTTCCACCTGGTGGTAATTGTGTTTGATGAAACCAATTATTACTGTTAAGTGGTCCATCGATATTAAATTCATCTGACCAAATCAATTGATCGTAGACAGGACCATTATTATTCGTAATCGTTCCGTCGTAATAAAAATCATCTAAATATGCCAAAACATGATCGTTGTTGTTTTCACCATTAATTTGAATTAGCACTCGATTAAAATCGGTTCTTTGAGTTGGAATTGGAGAGCTAGCATTTAGATTAAAAAAATTATCATTTTTAAAATCAAAAGAGATGGTTTGCCATTGATCGATAATAATTGTTTTGATGATTTCGCATTGAGTTGCCCAAGGGGCTCCCAAACTTCCATCTTGCAATTTCAAGGAAACTTTGTTGGTTTGGTTTCCTGTAAGACCACTAGATGGCACGTATATTTTAAAAGAAAAAGTATAATGATTAGATAATTCAAAATTTTCAGTAATCTGAAATCGAGTATTGGCATATGTGCCACCAATATCATTGTATTCCATCACTGTGTCCGATGTGTTTACACCTATTTGATGAGGATTTGGCAATCGAGTATTTATCCCGCAATCATCTCCCGACCAGTTGGTGATGGTTCCATTTCCTTCAAAATCATCTTGAAGGTTTTGTTGAGCACGGACGATATTTGCCAAAGCCAATAATATCGATAATAATAATGGAACGTGCCATTTAATTTTTATAGTCATTTATATTAATTTAATAAAGATGTTTTACCTAGTTAAAAACAGTCCAAATTACTATTTTGAAATTAAATTAGTCTTTGATTCCCTATTTTATATTTCAAATAGCATCTAAATTTAATACTAGATTAACATTCAATTAATAATTATAGTATAATCTTGTTCTCGAAAGGAAGAGGTGCTAAAGGATTTTGTTTTCATTTCATTAATTAATGATTTCATTTCTTTTAGACGCTTTTTATTTTTAAATCTCTTTTGTCAAATGGCATAATCTGTGTTTTAATTAACTTTGCGATAATTGACAGGTTCTCTCAATCTTTTAAATTATATTAAAGAGGATTTATTCGCAAGGATTTAATCCTCTTTTTTATTTTCAACTTCCTCATATCACAAAACCTTAATTAGGACATTAAATAATTTATTACAGAACTATCATCCCCTCTGTTGATAATTGTATTAGCTTTAATTAGAAATCCTTATTTAACAAAGGGTGAAATTATTATCTATTTATATAAAAAAACAAATTATGCAACGTTTAATATTAGCATTTGCAATTTTAATTGGTATTTCAAGTCATGGGCAACAAATTCCGAATGGAGATTTTGAGACATGGGTTCAAGAGTCATATGGAGAAGAACCTGCTAACTGGGGAGAATATAGTTTACAACTATTAAATTCAATTATACCGGGGTTAGTAGACAGCACAATCGTTAAATCATTAGATGCTTATTCTGGGACATATGCTATGGAATTAAGATCTAAAGTGCTTTCTTCAATTATAACCGATACAATTATTCCTCTTGTTATGTTAAACTTGAAAAATGAAAATCTTGATGCATCAAAGATGAAAATTGATAGTAATCTTGAATCTTTATCAGGATACATTAAACAAGATTTAATTAATTTAAATAGCAATTCTACTTCTATTTCTGTTATTGTTTATTCTGCTTCAGGAGATATTACTGGAGTTGGCGGAATGGACTTTGAAAATGACATTGTCAATTACACAAGATTCGATATTCCAATTCTATATTTTGATTCTATTTCTGGCGACTCTATTGAAGTTTATGTAATTGCAGGAAACAATGATTTTCCTGTTCCGGGAAATATTATGAAATTAGATGCCTTAGAATTAAATTACGTTAATACGACTGATTTTCCAGAGAAAATAATCTCTAATCTTTTTGTATTTCCTAATCCGACCAATGATATCATCAATGTTGAATTGGAAAATTGTAATGGTGAAATTAACTTAGATCTTTATGATTTATCTGGAAAATTATTACACTCTACAAATAAAAAAAGTATAGATATACAAGAATATACCAAGGGCATTTATGTACTTAAAGTAGCTTATGGAGATAGGGTTCAGAAAGTGAAAATAATTAAAGAGTAATATCCTTACGGAAAGAGATTATAAGAATATATAATAATGGATTGTAGATTAATGAAGTTTTTAGTATTTGTAAAGGGCATAGTAATTGCCATATATTCAATAACTACATATTTTAACCCCTACTAAAAACTGTTATATGGTTCTATATATACGACATCTTTTACTTCTTATTTTATTGATTTCACAAACAATTATAAGTCAAGAGAAATTAAATCCATCTGCAACTAAAACGCTGCTAGTTCTTGATATGAGCAACCCAAATAATTCGCCATATGCTAATAAAATAGTGCGTTTTATAGATGAAAATAAAAACGAATTTACGTCTACCACTAATAGCAGGGGAGAATTAAAAGTTTTACTACCTATTGGACATAAATATTTTACAATGTGTGGAAACTTAAAAAATGAAAGTCTAATTAATATTGGGAGCAGAGGCTATTCAACTTTTACTTCCAGAAGGTATTCTTTTAGATTTACTGAATTTACATTGCAGTTTGTAAACTATCAAAACAAACCTGTATATGGTGAAGAAATTCTAACACTTTTAAGTTCGGGAGAATTTACTACAAAAAAAACCAATCAAAATGGAAAAGTAAAGTTTTATTTACCTATTGAAGAAAGTTTTGAAGTGAGAACTAAATATAATTTAATAAAAAAGTTTGAAATACCAGATGAAGGCTATCAGTCAGTAGCTTTTGATTTTAGATATCGAGGGCAAAGTACCAAAGAATATGAGTTTAAAGTAAAACAAAATGAACTAGCAGAAATAGAATATGCCAAACAAAATAGAATTAGAGATTCTATTAGAAAATACAACGACTCTGTACGTTCAACCCAGCCTACAGTGGTGATATTTTTTGCATCTGATAGAGAGTTCAAACATCTTGGGGAAATAAGTGTTTACGATGGCAGCGAAAAAGGCAAACTACTAGGAACTGTAAATTCTGTATGGAGTTGTCACTCTGGACCCGCTGTAAAAGATGCAGAAGTGAAATTTGAAAGGATGAAAGGTAATTACTCTTACTATGCCATAAGCAATCAAGGATATGAATGGAAAGGGTCTTATGAAGTAACTGGTGGTGGATGGAAGAGAGTTATTATAGAAATTGGTAAAGGGAAAAAAGACAACCTTAATTAATTACCAATTTTTTAAATAAAATATTTTTTATAATTGCTGCTAATTACAGTTTGTTAGAGGTCTTTCTAGCAGATTTTTTCTTGGATGTTGAAGGCTTAATATAAGGGTCAGAATCTTTAGCTTTTCTTTTTTTTGTTTCTTTCTTTGTCTTTACAGAATAGTCCGTCTTAGAAGAATTTTCATCGTCTTTTTTCTTCTTTTTTTTCTTTTTCTTCTTTTCAGAAATACCATTTTCAGACTTTGAAGTCTTTTTATAGTCTAAAGTGCTAGATTTTTGATTTTGAGAAAAAACAGAGAAACTTAAAAAGCAAATAAAAACAAGTAAAATATTTTTCATTATAATTATTTTTTATAAAAATACATTTATTCCAATAACTCTACAACTACTTGGTATACTTATTTTTAAGAGCTCTATCTTTTATAAATTCTAAATTCTTTTTCTTAAGCAAGCTTCTTTTATTGATAGAGTATTCTGTAAAAAAATGGTGGTTTTGTATAAATTTTATCTGTATTTGGTCCCATTCATTTTTACTTTCAACCAAATCATAATCCTTTAATTCGTTGTAAAAATTGGAAGAAATACTTAAAAAATCTTTTCGCCCTAGATAATCTAAATCTGCATCGCATATTATTCTCTCTAACTGATTATTTGGTTTTTGAGGGACTCTTGTAGACATTATTAAATCACATATTTTAGTTACTTGGGAAGTATTAAAACCGTAACTAGGGAGAATTTCTCGAGCGTAATTTGCTCCAATTTTTTCATTCTCTTTGTACTTATCTATGTATCCAAAATCATGAAATAAAACTGCTGCCCTTAATAAAATAAAACCCTCCGGAGTTACCCTTTCATTAAATGCTATTTTTTCTACTGCTTCTAAAACATTTTTTGTGTGATGTGGCCCGTGATATAATAAGTTTTTTGCCAACTTTTTAGTAAGGAAATCAATTGCGTATTCTTCCAACCCATAAAAATCAATTTTGGACTTTGCAGAAAAATTCTTGTAGTCTCTAAACCAACTACTAGAATTAAAAGTGCCATGAGAAGAAAAAGCATCATCTATTCCATTTACATAAAACATATAAATATCTCCTGTATTTTTAGTGGATATTTTACCTCTTGAAGAGCAATTAAAAAAGGTTTTAACCACTTTATAAGTAGACTCAGAAATATTTACTTTCCATGGCTCTGAATTGCTTTCTATTCTTTTGGCAATATTTACAGTATTTCCAAAAATGTCATACGCAATTCTCTTGGTTCCTAAGACCCCTGCAATAACATCTCCAGTATGTACCCCAATTCTTACTTCCCAATATTCTTCATTTTTAGAAGATGCAAAATCCTTTAACTTATTCATTAGCAATTGTATCTCTAAAGCTGCAGAGACACAGTTTATAGAGCTTAATTCAACTTGACCACCAATACCTCCAACAGCTAAGTAAGCATCTCCAATAGTCTTGATTTTATCCAGATTATATTTTTCGCTAATTGAATCAAACTCTGAGAACAAATCGTTTAATTTATTAACTAAGTAAGTAGGATTATTACGCTCAGCAATTTTAGTAAAACCTACAATATCAATAAATATTACAGAAACGTTTTGGTAGGATTTAATTGCTACTTGACCTTTAGATTTTAATTCCTCAACTATGTTTTGTGGGAGAACATTTAAAAGAAGCTCATCAGATTTATCTCGTTCCAACTTAACCAGTCTATTTTGCTCCTCAATCTGATCTTTTTGTCTAGATATTGTCTTTGTTCTTTTGTCTACTAAAAAAGCCAGTTTTCTTTTGGTAGAATTTATTTGTTTTACCCGAATTATATATCCTACAATTAATAGTAATAAACAAAATATTATTAAGGGGAAATAGTACTGAGGTGATTTAAGAGAAGTGAAAACATGAAAAAATGTAAAATTTTTGAAACTAGATGCTGTATAAAGCATATTTAATTAATCAATTTCAACTGCGAATATTACTATATCATCTACCTGCTCATGCTCTTCTCCCATCCATTCAGCCAATCTGTCTTCTAGTAGTTTTTTTTGATTCTCCATAGAGTCATTGACTGTCTCTACAAGAAGCTCTTTAAATTTTTTATACATGAATTTCTTTCCTCTAGGTCCACCAAACTGGTCTGGATAACCATCTGAGAAAGCATATACTTTGTCCCCTTTTTTCAAGTCCACTTCAAAATTTTCATAATTATGATCTCCATAGGTGAATGAGCCAATTGCAAATCTGTTGGTTTTATAAATTTCTAGTTCCCCATCTCTAATCAAGTATACTGGATTATTAGCCCCAGCAAATCTTAATTTCATTTCTTCAAAATTGATAGAGCAAAGAGTAATATCCATTCCATCTCTAATTGAATCATCGTTACTTTTATTCAATGAGTCGTTGGCATATTTATTCAAATCATCTAAAATGAGTCCTGGTTTTAACAATTTATGTTCATTGAATGCGCTACTTAGTCCATTTGCACCTACCAAACTCATAAAAGCCCCTGGAACACCATGTCCAGTACAATCTACTGCAGCAAACATATATTCATTATTTTTCTGGCCAACCCAATAAAAATCACCTGAAACTATGTCCTTGGGTTTAAACAACACAAAAGAAGATGGGAAATATTTTTTTACCACCTTTTCAGGTGGAAGAATTGAATCTTGTAATCTTTTTGCGTATCGAATACTATCTGTAACATCGGTATATAGTTCTTCAAGTTTAGATCTTTGAGAATCTATTTCATCTTTTTGCTTGACTACCTCTTCAGTTCTTTCCTTTACTTTTTGCTCCAGAATTCTTTCCGTTTCTGCAAGTTCGTCTTTCATCTTTAGTAGTGCATGCCCCAAAACATCTTCATCGCTAAGTGGCTGGTATTTGTAATCAAAATTACTTTGACCTATTTCGTGCGCAAACTGAGTAGTCTCTGTTAAACCAGTTACCAAACTATTCATAGCCTCAGACATTTCTCCAATCTCATCATTACTTGGCTTTAACTGGCTTTTAGGGAAAATACCTTTCCCAAGACCAAGCAGAATAGACTTCAGTCTTTGGACAGGCTGGGTTATACTTATAGTGGTAAATATCGCAATGGCTATAGTGCCGATAACAATAATTATTGATATAAATATTATACTATTAATTAAGTTAGAGAATCTGTTATTAGTTTTTATCTGCTGAGCATCTGCAATATGAGTTCTTATAGAAGCCAATTTATTAATAGCCTCTAACAAAAAATCATAGCTAGAAGTTATCTCTTCAAACATAAAATCCGCGTTGAATTTCAAGGCTTCGTCTTGGTAACTATCAACATCTACAAATATGTTTCTAACTTCCATATTGTAACTCTCAATTAATAAAGAAACATCCGAAGAAATATTTTTAAACTCCTTCAAGCCATTGTCAACGGAGTCAAACATGGTAATCCATTTGGAAGATAACTTTTCAAGCGTATCTAAGTCGGATTTTAAAGTTTGATCCAGTAAAATTTCTGCTTCAATTTTCCACTGCTCATCAGCTCTAGATTCTTCAATAACCCATTGTTGCATATAGGTATGGGTCTTTGCTAAATCTTCTTTAAGTTGGTTGATAACAAATAGAGAGGGTTGATCTACTTTTAAGAACTTGTCGTTGGATTTAATCGCTACATTAACTACTGAAAAGGTATATAGAAATACTATAAGTAATAATATTACAACAACACTAAATCCTCCACCAATTTTTTTTCCTACAGTAAATCTCAAAATATTATTGTTGCTTTTATTCTCCTGACTCTAAATCCTTTAGAATATTCATATATTCTACATGCTTTTCCATATCATTCAAACTGTAATAAACTGCAGCAATACCTTGAACAATGGAAACTTCTTGAGGCTTCATTTGGTAAACTTTCTTGAGATAAGGAAGTGATTTAGAAAAATAATTAACAGCTTGTTCTTGCATTAAAATAACCATTTCTAAATCTGCATCAATATCTAATTCATCCATAATAATGTCTACACCAAGGTTGTGATACATAATTCCAAGGTTGTAATTGGCGGAGTAATGATCTGGATCAATTGCCAAGGAATTATTAAAATAATTTATACTGGAGTCTAATAAGCTCTTATTATTTATTTTATCCTTTTCATATCTCATTTTAAATATGCCAGCCAATCCGTAATTGAAATCTAAATCTTTCTCTTTAAAATTAAAATCTGAAACAGAATCCGAATAAACAACTCTTTTTAACTTTTTAAATGAATTGTAGTAAGAAACAGCTTGATCTTTATTTCTATAATCAAATTTCTGAAGAATTCTCATTGCCTCATTGTAATATCTAAGGGATAAATTATTTAAGCAAGAAGTATTTTGTTTAGAAAACTTTTTTTCCACATCTAAATTTATAGACTTTATAAAACAGTCAGCCGCTTTTGATTTGGTTATTGAGCCAGGCTTTTTGTTCTCAACAAACCTAAATATATCTAAATTTATAAACCCACATACGTGCCAAAAGTAAGCATCTTGGTTCTGATCTGGGCATTGAGACAGCACGGTGTCAATGTATCCTTGAGCATTTTCGTACGCTTTAGACTTGTATTTTTGAAGTAAAAGCATTTTCTCAGGGCAGTAGGTAGATTGGGCGAAAGTGGTAGATAAAACCCCCAATAATAAAACAGCTGATAATATGTTTTTCAAGAAACTCATATTGTTGAATAAGCTAATTTAGTTAAAGTTTGTCCTATTTTAAAATTATTCTTCTCAGCTTCAGATTTATTTAATTGAAACTTTAGTCTACTTTGAACATAAACAAAATTAATCATTGAACTATTCGAATTAGAAATATCTGTAAGCTCAGTAACTAACAAAGTTTTTACGTCCATAACTTTTTTCACCTTAGAAATTACGCTAGTTTCTTCTTTACTTACAAAAAGTAAATGGCAATCTGCTATGTCAGATGTAGATTCATAAAAGTCAAATATTATTTTCTGACTGCCAGTCATTTTCCCTTGAAAGTTGGCGCTGAGCTGGTCAAATAAATCTTTACTACCATAAATTCCTATTATAAAATCGCCAGTATTATACGCGCTAGGCCAGTACACATTTTTCGCAAAAGAGTATAGGTATATTCCTTGAAGCTTCATTCTTGAAGCTTTTGCAGGGTCTGTCTGTGATAGTATACTTGATGATGCAAAAAGTATAATAAAACTTAAGAAAAATGATATTTTTAATCTGCTAGACACATTATAAAGTTAATGTAAAAATAGTAAAGAATTTTAGACTCCTATACACTTTATTATTATTTCACTTTTTTTTCATGTATTTCTCCCGACTCTTAAGTGCTTTTTTCTTAAGGTTTTTCTTGTCGTATTTATTACTGTAAGCCATTTTCCTATGTTTTGTAGTGAAGCTATCTTCATCGATGCCTGTAGGTTTATAGAATTTCTTTCCATTAAATTTAAATGGGTCGTGCTCTAATCCAATTATACCGTTATTCTTTTTAACATTAATGAATGAATCTTTTTGTTTTTTAGAAAAAAGAGATTTTGCAGCATAAATAAGACCTATTTTATTTCGCTTTTTGATGCTGATTCCTTTTCTTTTTTCATTAAAAGGATCTCTATATTGAGAAATTAGATTTTGTTTTTGAAAAAAAAATAAAAAAAAGGATATGAATATGAACAATATTCTTTGGATCATAAACCTTATTAAAGTTGTGTT
>CAJIYZ010000130.1 GCA_905181675.1 Bacteroidetes bacterium MED-G20 | reverse complement strand
AGTAACCATAAATTCTGGTGAATTTACTTCTTTGCCTTTCTGCAATCATAATCATTCTTATCAAAGTAGTTAAGTACAATAAGATAAATACAAAAGACCCTAAAAACCCCCACTCTTCTGCTAAAACACAAAAAATAAAATCAGTATTTTGCTCAGGAACATGTTTATATTTATCATTACTTAAAGTGCCTTTTAAATAACCCTTTCCTAAAGTCTCACCTGAACCAACAGCAGAAAGGGCTTGGTAAATATTATATCCTGCCCCTTTTCTATCTTCTTTAATGCCAAACATTATCTGAAAACGAGTTCTATGCCGTTCACTAAAAACAGAATCATAAACATAATTAATCCCCCCTGAAATGGACAACCCAAGTAGGGTAATAATTATTAGTCTTTGAATTTTTTGTTTTCTATACCTTGGCAGAACAAAGTATCTGATAATCAAAAAGGAAAAAACAAAACCAAGAATTAGAATAAGTCCAAAAAAGATATTGCCAGAGATTGCATTTCCCGCAAGATAAAATACAGAATTAGAAGCCTTTAGAAAAATCCCTACAACAGCAATTAAAACAGTAAAAAGTCCAATTAATAGGAAATTTCCAGAAAGTCCTTCGCGATACAGAACAAAAACAAAACAAGCAAAAACTAACATCGTTCCTGGATCTGGCTGAACAGCTATTAACAAAGCAGGGATAATTATCATGACAGATGCCTTTAACTTGGTTCTAAATTCCTGAAACCTTGAACCTACATCACTCAATAACTTTGCCAAAGACAAACTTAAAGTTAACTTAATAAATTCTGATGGCTGAATCGAAAAACTACTAAAATAAAACCAAGATCTTGCACCTTTTATGGGCGGCATTAGCAAAACTATAACCAATAAAAGTATAACAAATCCATAGGTGAGATATGCGGTGTTTTTAATAAAACTACCATCCAATAATAGAATAAAACAACCCATAAAAAAAGTTACTAATATCCATATTAGTTGTTTCCCATAACTTGAAGACCAAAAGTCATCATCCAAATTAAACCCTTTAAAAGTACTAGAATACATAATGAAATATCCAATTATAGACAATAATAGATACATTACTAGAAGAGGTTTGTCTATGTTTTTCCATATGGATAGATTTCTATATTTCATTTAAAATCAGTATTTGGATTTAAAATAACTGCCTGGCTAATTTTATTGACTTTTTCAACTGATTTTTCAGATAGTGTCCCCTTAATAAAAGATTCCATCATTAGGCTAGCAATTGGAGCAGCCCATTTACTTCCCCATGTGCCATATTCAACATAAACTGCAATTGCAATTTGAGGATTTACCATTGGGGCAAATGAAATAAAAACAGAGTGATCATTAAAAGTCTTATTTTCAACCGTTCCTGTTTTGCCACAAACTTCAATACTGTCTATTCTAGCATTTCTCCCTGTTCCTTTATTAACAACCTCGTTCATGGCTTTTACTACTACCTCAAAATGCTTTTTATCAACGCATGTACTGTGCTTGATTTGAAATTGATTTAGCATATTAGTATCTGCAATTTTTTTGATAACATGTGGCGTATAGTAATGACCTCTATTTGCTATAATAGATGCTAAATTTGCCATTTGAATTGGTGAAACACCTATTTCTCCTTCCCCAATACTGTTTGAATAAATAGTACTAAAAGCCCATCTTTTTTTACCATACCATTTGTCATAAAAATCAACATCAGGGATAAAACCACTTTTTTCTTCAGGCAAGTCTATACCAAGAGGATTTCCAAAACCAAATGTTTTTATCTTTTGTTCCCAAATTTTTAAACCTTCTCTACTAGTTTGAAAAACATTTTTAGAATTATCTTTCATTATTAAACGCTTATAAACTTGGAAAAAATAGGGGTTACAACTATGCTTAATTGCTTTGGTTAGATTTACAGGCTTTTCGTGATTATGGCAGCCAATAATATTTTTATTACACGAAAATCCAGTTTCAGGTGAAATCACACCATCATCTAAAGCAATTAAAGCTTGAACCAACTTAAAAATAGATCCAGGTCTATACTTGTCATTATATACAGGCCTGTTAATTAAGGGTTTTAAACTATCATTTCTTTTTAAAACATTGAAGTTGTTAGAAAAATCTCTTCCTGTTAAGCGAGAAGGATTATAATTTGGGGCAGATACAATGGCTAAAACTTCACCAGTGGATGGCTCAATTGCAACAATTGACCCAATCTTATTAGACATTAATTTTTCTCCTAAACTTTGCAATTCAATGTCTAAAGTTGTGTAAAGACTCAACCCTGGCTTGGGAGGTGTTTTATTAATTGTTTCTACTTTGTTACCTGCATAATCTTTTAAATAATTAATATTTCCTCTTTCCCCTCTTAACAGCAACTCGTACTGCTTTTCAAGACCTGTAATTCCAATAAAATCATTTTTAGTATAAAAAAAGTCTCCTTGATTCTTTTTGTTTTCAAATTGATTTTCATCAATTCTTCTTATATAACCCAATAAATGGGCTGCAATAGGATTTGGATATCCTCTGTCTATTTTCGATTTAGCAAAAACAGATGGAATCTGACCTAAGTATGGTGAAATCTTAGCATGTTCCTTTTGAGTCATGGACTCTATAAAAACAGAGGGCTTATAAGGGACATTATATCCACTAGATGCATTTTTTAAAATTTCAAGAAACTCTTTATTACTTAAATTAAAAAGTTTGCAAATCGCAGAAGAATCCTTTGGCTTTATAATCGAAGGGTGAATGTAAATATCATAAATAGTCTCTGCTCCAACCAGTAGTTGGTTGTTTCTATCGTATATAAAACCTCTAGGAGGTTGAATATTTTCTGATTTTAAACTTATTTGGCTTGCTCTATCCGACCAGTCACTATTAACAACCTGAATATAGAACAGTCTTAAAGAAAAAATTAAACCTACAGAAATAATAATTAGTATAATTACCCATTGCCTATTTTTAAAAGGATCCATTATTTTTTAAAAATAAATAAGTACTGAAGAAAAACTAAAAATAACAAAGCAGAAATAGTATTGACAATTGCTCTTAAAAACAATATAAGTAAATTATTAAATGAAAATTGCTCCAATAGAAAAAACAATAAATGATAAGTGAAAATGGATATTCCAAAAAATAATAAATACCTAAGAAACCCCATGGTAAACATATTAAGTTCTACATCATTTTCAATGTCCTCCTTGGATGATATAGAGTTTAAAAATGTTGGTTTTAGAAAAGTAATAATTAAAAGAACTGAGGTATTAAGCCCAAGAGTATTTCTAAAAACATCTGTTATAATCCCTAAAAAGAAAGCATAGATCAATAAGTTGATAACTGTCGTATCTAGTTTCATCTTCAAAATAAAAAAACAGATAATTATTGGGGAAAAGTAGGAGGAATAGATTCCAAAATCCAAATAGTCAATGAAAAAAATTTGAGCGACTATTAATCCTAAAAACCAAGCGATATTTCTAAATTCAAAAATCATTTTTTCTTAAGATGAAGGTTTATTTCATCGACAGTCTTATTCATAACGACAAAGCCAATCTTAATTCTTGAAAAATCTTCCTCAATTTTTAATTTTATATCTAAAGTTTGTTGCTCGATATTTTCAATAATTTCTATTACTTTTCCAACTTTAAGTCCTGCTGGAAACAGTCCTTCAGCACCAGAACTAATAAAGTAATCCCCTTGTTTAACTTTAGTGTAAATAGGAATATTTTTGACAAAAATATTTTGGAAGTTATTTTCTTGAGGAATCCATATTAAATCTCCCCAACTATTGGTATTTTGATGAAGAACTTTTAAACCAAAATTTGGATTAATAAGAGGTCTAATTGTTGCATAATTATCAGTTACATTTTTAACAATTCCTAAGATTCCTTTAGTGCCAATCAATCCCATTTTTTCTTTGATGCCACTTTTTGAACCAGCATTTACTATTAAAAAATTTTCAAAGTATTTAAATTGCGAATTTATCACTTTCACTTCCTTGAACAAGAAGTTTTTTTGATAAATAGTATCCTCTAATTTTATAAATTTCCTGCCAACTACCATATCCTTATTTAAGACTTGATTTTTCAAACTAGTATTTTCTATCAGCAACTCGTTGTTAATCTCTCTTAAAGAAAAATAAGAAAACATATTGTACTGAAAATTGTAAAGGCTTGAAGTGATTCTATTACTAGAGCTTAAATAATTGTAATGGTGGTAAGAATTGCGGGAACTAAAGAGAAAGAATAAAGAAATGAATTCCAAAAACAGAAAAAAAAGAAAATTCCTGTATTTCTGAATAAGCAGAATTATATTTCTCATTTATGTAAATTTCTTCGCTATGCTTTAATTAAAAATTGATAATTATCAATATTTTTAAGAGCAATACCTGTTCCTCTAGCAACAGCTCTTAATGGATCTTCAGCTATATGAACTGGCAATTTAGTCTTAATAGATATTCTTTTGTCTAAACCTCTTAACATCGAACCTCCTCCAGCTAAATAAATTCCTGTCTTATAAATATCTGCTGATAGTTCCGGGGGAGTCATTTCCAATGCACTCAAAATAGCTTCCTCAATTTTTGAAATTGATTTATCTAAGGAATGAGCAATTTCTTTATATGAAACGTGAATTTCTTTTGGAATTCCGGTCATCAAATCCCTTCCTCTTACTGCATAATCGTTTGGTGGATTTTCTAAATTATCTATTGCTGCACCTACTTCAATTTTTATTTGCTCTGCGGTTCTTTCTCCAATGAGAATATTGTGTTGTCTTCTCATATACTCTTCAATATCGCTCGTGAAATCGTCTCCAGCTACCCTAATAGACTTGTCACAAACTATTCCTCCGAGTGCAATTACAGCAATTTCAGAAGTTCCTCCTCCAATGTCAATAATCATATTTCCCATTGGCTCTTCAACATCTACCCCAATTCCAATAGCAGCAGCCATTGGTTCATGAATTAAATAAACTTCTTTTCCTCCAGCATGTTCTGCTGAATCTTGTACAGCTCTTTTCTCAACCTCAGTAATTCCTGAGGGAATACAGATGACCATTCTCATGGTTGGTTGAATATATCTACTTCCACCTTTCATCATTTTAATCATTCCTCTAATCATGTGTTCTGCAGCTTGAAAATCTGCAATAACACCATCTTTTAACGGTCTAATTGTTTTGATGTTTTCATGGGTTTTACCATGCATTTGTTGGGCCTTCTTTCCAATTGCAATTACTTTCCCAGTTGTTCTGTCCATAGCAACAATGGAAGGCTCATCTACAACAACTTTATCATTATTTATAATTAAAGTATTAGCAGTTCCTAAATCAATAGCAATCTCCTGTGTAAATACATTGAATAGTCCCATAATTGTAAATTTAATGTTTAAAATGTCTAGTTCCTGTAAATACCATTCCAATTTTATTATTGTTGCAATAATCAATAGATAAATTGTCTTTAACAGACCCTCCAGGCTGAATAACTGCGTTTATTCCTTGATTACCTGCAATTTCTACACAATCTGGAAAAGGGAAAAAAGCATCTGACGCCATTACAGCATCTTGTAAATCAAAATTAAAAGTCTTTGCTTTATGAATTGCTTGATTCAAGGCGTCAACTCTAGATGTCTGACCAGTTCCACTAGCTAAAAGCTGTTGGTTTTTAACTAAAACAATTGTATTTGACTTTGTATGTTTGGCTAACTTATTGGCAAAAAAGAGATCCTCCATTTGGGAGGAAGTTGGTTTTTGATTAGTTTTCAACTCAAATGAGTCTATACTTTCTACAGAGTCATCTCTTTTTTGAATTAAAGTTCCATTAAGACAAGATCTCACTATTTTATCGGAAAAAGTTGGATGATTTTGTTTTAAAATTATTCTATTTTTTTTACTTTTTAAAACCCCCAAGGCTTCGTTGTGAAAACTAGGAGCAATTACCACTTCACAAAAAAGGTTATTAATAAGAGTTGCAGTTGCTAAATCTATTTCTTTATTGGAAATTAAAACTCCTCCAAAAGCTGAGACAGGATCTGCTTCCAAAGCGGAACAATATGCGTCTAATAAATTTGTTCGGGAAGCAAATCCACACGCATTGTTATGTTTTAAAATTGCAAAAGTTGGAATAGCATCTTTAAAATCTTCCATTAGCATAATTGCTGAGTCAATATCTAAAAGATTGTTGTATGAGATTTGTTTGCCATGAAGTTGAGTAAAAACGTCTTGTAAGTTTCCTGAAAACCAACCATCTTGGTGTGGATTTTCACCATATCTAAGCGGAGTATTTTGACTAGGATTAAAGTAAGAATAAATTGCTGCATCGTAAGCACTTGAAACTGAAAAAGATTCGGTAGCAAAATATTTTCTTTCGGAAATATTAGTAGCAGCGTCATTTTTTTTAATAAAAATATCCACTAATTGTTTGTAATGCTCTTTTTTAGATAGGACTGTAACATCTTTAAAGTTTTTAGCAGCTGCTCTAATAAGAGATATTCCACCAATATCAATCTTTTCAATTATTTCTTGTTCGCTTGAACCAGAAGCAACTGTTTTTTCAAATGGATAGAGATCCACCACAACTAAATCTATTTCTGGTATTTTAAACTCACTTAATTGCAACCTATCCTCTTCATTATTCCTTCTACTTAAAATACCTCCGAAAACCTTAGGGTGAAGGGTTTTAACTCTTCCACCAAGTATAGATGGATAGTCTGTCAATTCCTCAACAGGTGTGATTGAAACACCAAGATTTTCAATATGTTTTTGAGTTCCTCCAGTAGAATATATTTTAACACCTTTTGAGTCAAGAATTTTAACCAACTCATCCAATCCGTCTTTTGAAAAAACAGAAATTAAAGCACTTTTAATTTTATGAGAATTTTCCACAGTTTCATTTAAAAATTAATATCTTAAAATTACCAACTATATGGTAATAATTAGCATAAAAATTAACGTTGTTGATAACTAAACTAATTTTGTTTAGAATTAAACAGGATTCTAAGGCAAATCAAAAGAACCAAACAACTTATTTGAAATTATAAAAGAATTAATTTATAATATTCACAAGATCTCTTGACTTTTGGATACAATCACTTACAGAAACCCCATTAAAATAATTGCCGATTAAATGGAATTTAGAATTGTTATTTTCAAATTCTTCTATAGCATTTAGTAGCTCAGTATGGTCTAAATTAAACTGAGGAATTCCCTTCGACCATCTGTAATGGTTTTCTATAACTATCTTGCCTTTGTGACCAATTAAATCTTCTAATTCTTCTAAAATTAATTTCTTGAGTTTATCAGGTTCCATTCCACACAAATGCTTTTGTCTTTCTCCACCAACTAAAACTGTAAATAATTCTTTATCAGCGGGCGAAACATAATCAAAAATTCTACTATTGAATAGAATACCTAGATAACTTTTGCCATCTGAAGGCTTTGTCAAAACTCCAAAACCTTGTTTATTATTTTGAATATTTTTTTTCTCAAACCCAAAGTGAAATACATCAACTGGACTATAAATTATTTTATTTAATTGCGAAACCAACCCACTATCGTCAATTAATTTTTTTAAAGAATATGCTGGAACTGTGCAAATAATTTCTTTGCAAAAAATTTTACCGGATTCACCAATTATTTCATAGCCATTTTCATTTTTAATAATTTGTTTGACTTTAAAATTGAGTATTAATTTACTTTCCATTGACTTGGTGATTTTTGAGATCAATTGAGAAAGCCCTTTAGGAAAATTAAAAGAGTCGATTTTGTTTTTTTTAGTCCTTTTGGACTTTAAAAGACCCTTTATTACACTTCCATGGGTTTGCTCTAATTTCCAAAGCATTTTAAGAGTGTGCCTGGCGCTCATTTTTTTTGTGTTTCCCGCGTATATCCCTGTTATAAATGGCTCTATTAATTGGTCATGGAATTCTTTCCCAAATCTTTTTTTGACAAACTCAAAAACCGATGTATTTTCTTGGTGAGCATTTACAAACGGCTCTTTTAAAATCCTGATTTTTGAAAAAAAAGAAAATAAAGGGCTAAAAATAAAGCTGAGTGGATTTAAAGGGATTTTTGTTAGTTTATTTTTGTGTAAAACAAAACGATTTTTATTGCTGGACTCTTTGGGAAACTGAAGTTCACTCCACAGATTATAGTCTTTTATGATTTCTTCAATTGCCTCGTTGTTCAAAAGAACAGTATTTGGTCCATTTTCACAGATAAAATCCTTTTCAATTTTAGTTTGAATAATACCCCCAGCTCGATTACTAGACTCTAAAACTAAAAAATCACTTCTTTTTTTTGACAAGAAATGAGCAACACTCAATCCGCAAATTCCCGACCCTATTATTACTGTATTAACGTCTTGATTCATCTAAAATAAAATAGATTGTAAAAATAAATAATTTATCAAATTAAAATCTTTGAAAGAGACATAAAAATGATTAACATTTAAAGTAATTTTCATATATGCATATTCAATTGTATATTCGCAAACTTTAATAATATACTGACATGGCAATAATAGGGAAAATAAGAGAGAAATCTGGGCTTTTAGTGGTAATCGTAGGACTAGGATTATTTCTATTTATTATTCCAGTTAACGATCTACTACAGCAATTCAATGGAACTGGTAATTCTTCACTAGGATTATTCAACGATAGTGAAATAGACGCTAATGACTGGAAATATTACAACAAAGAAGAAGCATCAAGGAGGACCTTAAGAATTAATAATCTCAATTCTGGAGGTAACGGAAGTTTAACAAGCGATGAAGAAGATCAGTTAAAAATAAATACTTGGAATCAAATGATTTCTGACACAATATATTTCTTTGAATTTGACAAAATTGGATTGGATGTTTCTGCAGATGAATTAAACCAAGGTTTATTAAATGGTGAAAATCCACTACCTTCTTCACTCAAGAATCTATTTGTTACCAACGGTTTATATAACAGAGATTCATTTAATATTTGGAAAACTAATAGAATAATTAATTTACCTGACAACCCGGAATCCAAAAGAGATCTTAAAAATAATATTGAAGCCCCTCTTAAAAACGAAAGAAAAGTAAATAAATATAGTTCTATGATTAAGTATGGTATTTTAGGTACTGTTCAAGAAGCCAAAAGAACGTCTAACGAGGAAAAGATAACTGCTAACATTAATTATATTTTTATTGATTACAGTGAAATTGACGATTCTTTAATAGATTTAAATGAGAAAGAAAAAAGATTGTTTTATAACGAACACTCTAAAGAAAAAATGTGGGAACAAAGGCAAAATTTAGTTTCTTATGATTATTCTATTCTGAAATTCAATCCTTCCAAAACTGATATAGCAAACTATACTGAGAGAATGGAATCTTTAATTGAAGATTTCAGATCCTCCAATAATGACTCATTATTTGTTGCAAACTATGCAGAAACTCCTATGATGATACAATCTCCATATGGATTAAGGCCAAGTGGGAATTACAGTGACCAGACATACAAAGGGGGTAAATTCTCCTCTTTTATTGACCAAAAAATTAGCAATTCTAATAAGGGAGATGTTGTAGGCCCATTTGTTACTGGTGATAAAATCCAATTGGTTAAAATATTCGATACAGGAGAAGAAGAACAGGCTAAAGTCAGACACATTTTAATTAGCTCTAAAAAAGAAGATTTGGACGATGCTAAAAATCAAAAATTAGCTGATAGTATTTTATATGCAATTAGAAGAGATAGTAGTAAATTTTCAGCATTGGTTTCTAAATATTCTGACGATCCTGGTTCAGTTGCTAATGGCGGAGTTTACTCATGGTTCCCAAAAGGACAAATGACTGCAGAATTTGAAGAGTTTAGTTTCACTAAAAAAGTAGGAAGATCTGGTGTAGTAAGAACCAATTATGGATTTCATGTTATTCAGGTTTTAGGAAGAAAAATTGGAACATTTAAAAAGATTGCTATTGTTGACGAAACAATTCAAGTTAGTAAAGCAACGCAAAATGAATTTTACGATTCAGCAGCCCTAGCTCTATATTACAAAGCAGACTCTAATGATTTTAATAGTGCTGCAGATGATCTTGGATATGAAGTTAAATCTTCTGGATATATTCCATTAATTTATCCCAACAGGAGAACTTCTGGATTATATGGGCCAGGTGAATTAAATCGAAATCTTAATATTTCTAAATGGGCTTTTAATAGCGATGTAGGTGACCTACTTGAACCTGAATACATTTCTAACAACCAACTGGTTTTAGCAGTTTTAAAGGAAAAAATAATATCCTTTGATAATTCTTATGAAAATATAGTTTCCTTAATGGATCCAATGATGAAAAACAGTTTAAAGGCTAAATATTATTATAAGAATATGTCCAAACAACTAGACAGTGTCAATAATATGGATGTTATTTCAGAACTAACTGGTAAGGAAGTACAAACTAAATTTGTTAAATATAGCGATGTGAATATTGGAAACAATACACAAGAATTAGCGGAACCAAAAGTGATGGCTCATATTTTCAACTTAAACCCTGAAGAAGTTTCGACAATAATTGAGGGTAAAAAAGGACTATATATTGTGCAATGTCAAAAATACAACAACCAAAATAGAGTTGATGAAAATACCGTTATCGAAAAGGCGCAATCTGAACAAAATGAAATTAGATCTTTAATCGAGCAAGGTTATTACCCTGCACTTTACAATTCTTATAAAGTCAGAGATGACAGAGCAAAAAATATGATCCTTAATAATTAATTTAAGAATTGCTTTAAACGTTCTAAACTTCTATACTGAATTGCCTCAGCAACATGTTGAACTTCAATATTAACTGAAGAGTCTAAATCTGCAATTGTTCTAGATATTTTTTTAATTCTATTAAAACTCCTGGCTGAAAACTTTAAACTATTAGCAGCGTTTCTAAGAAATTCTAAAGTTTCATTAGATAATTCACAGTGTATTGTTATTTCTTTACTATTTAAAAGAGCGTTGTTTTTCCCTTGTCTTTTAAACTGAATCTCACGAACTCTTTCAACTCTTTTCTTTATAGTTTCACTGCTTTCTTCAACATTATCAAGTGAGGTTAACTTATGAATTGACACAGATTCAACTTCAATTTGTAAATCTATTCTATCTAACAAGGGCTGACTTAATTTTGAAAGGTATTGTTGAACTTTATAAAAAGATTGGCCACTAGATGAATTTTCAAAATAATTTCCGCTTGGAGTTGGATTCATTGCTGCAACTAACATAATATTTGAAGGGAAATCTACTGATCCAGATGCTCTAGAAATTGTCACTCTTCCTTCTTCTAATGGTTGTCTTAAAACTTCTAAAACAACTCTTTTAAATTCTGGCAACTCATCTAAAAAAAGAACTCCGTTATGTGCAAGAGAAATCTCCCCTGGCCTTGGGTTTGACCCTCCACCAACTAATGCAACGTTGGAAATAGTATGGTGAGGACTTCTAAAGGGTGGTTTAAAAATTAAATTGTTTTGTTGGTTAAACTTCCCTAAATAGGAATAAATCTTTGTAGTTTCTAACATTTCTAACTCACTTAAGTCTGGTAGGATTGTCGGAATTCTTTTTGCTAGCATTGACTTTCCTGAACCCGGAGGGCCAATTAACAATATATTATGTGAACCTGCAGCTGCAATTTCAATTGCTCTTTTAGCAACTTGTTGGCCGATAACATCTGAAAAATCAATTTCTCCATTGTTAATATTTATTTTTTTATGCTTAACTCTTTGATCAAGAATGACTTTTTTACCTAAAAAATGATCTATTAATTGTTGTAAGCTTTGTGTACCAATAATATTAATTCCCTTTACTAGACTTGCTTCCTCTAAATTATTAGCTGGAATTATTATTCCTTTCATTCCAGATTTTTTTGCTTTTATAGCCATAGACAGAACCCCTCTGACTGGTCTTAGAGTTCCATCTAGTGACAACTCTCCCATAACAATATAGTCATTGAATAATCCAACTTTAATTTGCCCAGAAGCACAAAGAATACCAAGTGCAATCGGCAAATCATAGGCACTACCCTCCTTTTTTAAATCTGCAGGTGCAAGATTTATGATGATTTCTTTTACTGGAATTTTAAATCCTATATTTTTAAGTGCTGCAGAAATTCTGTAATGAGATTCTTTGACAGCATTGTCTGGCAATCCTACCAATAAAAACTTTGCTCCTCTGGAAACATTTACTTCAACCTCTACTTTTTG
>CAJIYZ010000129.1 GCA_905181675.1 Bacteroidetes bacterium MED-G20 | reverse complement strand
TATTCAACGAGTAATAAATCTGTCAATATTAAAATTTCTAAAAACGAATTTGCCTTAATTGTTGGTACGTATCAGGAAAAATACAATGCCATTATTCTAGAGCAAGAAATGAGAAAAAGAGGTTTCATGGATTGTACTATCATTGTAAACAATAATTTGAAGAAATATTGGGTAGCCTTGGATACTTATAAAGATAAAAATCAAGCTGAATTAGCTAGAGAAAGATTTTTAATAGATGGTTGGATAAAACAAATTTGAATTATTTTAATTCAATTCCAACAGGACAATGGTCGGATCCCATTACGTCATTTAAAATAAAAGCATCTTTAACCATCTCAATAGCGTCTTTTGATGCCAGAAAATAATCCAATCTCCATCCTATATTTTTAACTCGAGCACTAAATCTGTAACTCCACCAAGAATATTTAATTTCTTCAGGATAAAAATGTCTAAAAGTATCGGTAAATCCTGAATTTATAAAATTGTTCATTCCATCAATTTCTAACTGGGAATATCCTGCAGTTTTGTTGTAGTTAGATTTTGGGTTTTTTAAATCAATAGGTTGATGAGCAACATTTAAATCACCACACAAAAATACTGGCTTACTTTTTTTGTTTAAATAGTTTAAAAAAGCCTCATCCCATTTAGACCTGTAGTCTAACTTTGCTAAACCGTTCCCACTATTGGGTACATAAACTGTTACATAAAAGAAGTCGTCGTATTCAGCACTTATTATACGACCTTCTTGATCGTGCTCATCAATTCCCATTCCATAAGTCACATTAATCGGTTCTTTTTTAGATAATATTGCTGTTCCACTATATCCTTTTTTTACAGCACTTGATGAATATATATGGTATCCACTTACATTTTTTAATGCTTCTCTTACTTGATCATCTTGTGCTTTTGTTTCTTGAAAACTAATAATATCTGCATTTATATACTCTAAAATTTCAGAGAGACCTTTTTTTTCTACTGCTCTAATACCGTTTAAATTCCAAGAAACTAATTTCATTTTGTTTTTTTTTAAAAAAATATATTATGAATGTATAAATTCTTTTTTAATCAGGTATTTTAGCAGTAAATTAATTACAAGATGAATTTTAAATCATACAACTTTAAAAACAAAAGAGCACTCGTTAGAGTAGATTTTAATGTGCCAATTGATAGCAATGGTTTTGTTACGGATAGTACTAGAATAAAAATGGTGATTCCAACTATCCAAAAAATAATCAACGATGGAGGAAGTGTGGTTTTAATGTCTCATTTCGGTAGGCCAAAGGATGCACCTAGTTCAGATTTTTCTTTAAAGCAGATAATAGGTTCTTTAGAGTCTCTTTTAGAAAGAAAAATAATATTTTGTTCAGATTGCATCGGTGATAGTTCTTTTAAAATAACCAAAAATCTTGAAAATGGATCGATTGTTTTATTAGAAAATTTAAGATTTTATAAACAGGAGAAACAAGGGGACAAAGATTTTGCTTTGAAATTATCCAATCATGGAGATGTTTATGTCAACGATGCATTTGGTTCTGCTCATAGAGCACATGCTTCAACTTCTGTAATAGCAAATTATTTTCCAAATGATAAAACTTTTGGTTTTTTAATAGAAAACGAAATTCTCTCAGTAGATAAAGTTTTAAATAGCAATTCTCACCCATTAACTGCAATTGTTGGTGGAGCTAAAGTATCTTCTAAAATTACTATTATTTCTAAGCTGTTAGATAAAGTAGATCATCTTATTATCGGAGGAGGAATGGCCTATACATTTATTAAGGCTCAAAATGGCTCTATTGGGAAATCTTTGGTCGAAGACCAGTATTTAGATCTAGCTTTAGAAATATTACAAGAAGCAAAAGAAAAAGGAGTCCAAATTCATCTTCCATCTGACTCTTTATGTTGCAAAGAATTCAGCAATGACTTGCCAATTGAAATTAGACCAATTAATAAAATTCCTGAGGATGAAATGGGATTAGATATAGGTCCAGATTCAATTAGTGCGTTTAAGGATGTAATTGTAAACTCTTCTTTAATACTTTGGAATGGACCAATGGGTGTTTTTGAAATGTCTAATTTTCAAAATGGTACTGCTTCAATAGCCCATTCAATTGTGAAAGCAACTGAAAACAACGCATTTTCTTTAATTGGAGGTGGAGATAGTGTTGCAGCAATTAACCTCTTTAAATTAGCCAATAAAGTTAGTCATGTTTCCACTGGCGGTGGTGCAATGCTAGAATATCTAGAAGGAAAACAGCTTCCTGGTATTGAAGCAATTAATAATTGATTTTGCGATTCTTATTTTTTATATCAATTCTATTTTTTCTAGTTGCTTGTAATAAAACTAAAAATCAGTGGGTAAATAATACAATTTTATCTGAAAAACATATTTTAATAGCAAGCTCTGTAAATCTTAAAAGTTTAGTTAATAAATCTGATTTAGAGAACAGCGCTAAACTTTCCTATGAACAAAAAATAATTTTTGATGCTTTTAAATCCTCTTTTAGTAGCCAATATTTAGGTTTTGATGTAGAAGCTCCACAAAAATTATTTATAGTTTCAAATCCTAATAAATTTAATGCTGTTGCTTTTTTAGCAGGAAATGTGATTGACATAGATATTTTTAAAGAGTCTTTGAGAAATTTCCTAGCTATTGATAGTTTTAATCTAGTAAATCCCACAATATGCTTTTCAGATAAATACAATCTAACAGTTGGGTTTAATAGCACAAATTTTCTTATTGGTTTTTCATTGGATGAAAATTTTACCAAAGAAAAAATAATCAATTATTTCCAATCTGATTCACCAAATAATTCAGATGTTCTTTTGACAAAATTTTTAAAACAAAATGACGATTTTGGTTTTTATATTTCTTCTGCCAATGTTTTAGAATTTATAAATAATATAAAAATTCCATTTATTAAGTCTCAAATAACAAATACTCTTGATTTAGATTTACTTAACGAGGAATTCATTTTTAATATGAACTTTTTAACCGAGAAGATTTCTTGTAGTAGTTCATTTTTTTCAACTGTAATTAAGAATAAACCAGTGGATGTTAAGTACAACAATTTTATAGATCAATACGATTCTTTATTATTCTATGGATTTGCAAATATTGAATTGAATAAAATGGATTTTCTTTTAAAACAACTAAATAGGTTAGGTGAGGGTTTTCAAAAAGATGTTTTATTTTTAGATTTTAAAGAAATAATTTCAAGTTTAGATGGTAGTATTTCTTTCTCTGTAAATAAACCCATAAATCCTTTTACGAACCTAGATAGCAGCTCTTTATTAGATGAATCTTCTGTTGGTAAAGAAACCAACTCTAAAGTAATATTAGATAATATGGATAATGAATGGGACGATGATGAGTTTTTTGATAATGAAACAGTTATGCCAAAACTCGATAATTCACTTCAATTCATGTTAAGTTTAGGTATTAAGGAAAAACAAAAACTAGTTAATTTTTGTAAAAAAAATAATTACAAATTATCGGATGGGAAAGTCATGAATTCCAAGACCTATTCTTATCTACTTAAAAATGAAGTTTTGCATCTGACAAATAACTTTAAATTACTTAACAAAATTAATATTAGTGTAGAATCAGAAATTTTAAGTGAGCATAATCAAAAGCACTTTCAACACTCTCTGTATTCAGTTTTTGATATTGAAACAATTTTAAAATCTTATTCTGGTGAGAATTATATAAAAATTGACAATGAAAGAGAAGAAATAGCAAAGCTTTTCACACAACTTTTGGTATTTTTTGATGGCGAAGAATTAAATATGGAATTTCACCTAAAAGAAAAAAATGAAAATGCATTTAAGGTTCTTATGGAGTCTATTTTATATAATGAAATAATAGAAGATTACTTATAAGATTCTATTGCTTTTCTAACACTCCCGTGTTTTTTAATTAAACCTTTAGCTTTTTCGAGTTTTATATTCAATTCTTCCATTACCATTTTTTCAGCTCTAGAAACTAATTTGTTATTTGACAATTGCATGTCTATCATTTTATTTCCTTTCACTTTCCCTAGTTTAATCATAATTGAAGTGGAAATCATGTTTAATATTAGTTTTTGAGCTGTCCCAGATTTCATTCTTGTACTTCCTGTAATAAACTCTGGTCCAACAATAGGAACAATAGAATATTTTGCAATTTCATCTAAAGGACTTCCTGGATTACAAGTTATTGCACCAGTTATAATTCCGTTTTCATTACATTTTTTAAGAGTTCCTATTACATAAGGTGTAGATCCAGAAGCTGCAATTCCAATTACATTGTCTTTATTAGAAATATTGAATTTTTGTAAATCTCTCCATCCTTGTTGTTTATCATCTTCTGCAAACTCTACTGCTTTTCTTATTGCTGAGTCACCACCCGCAATTATTCCTACCACTAGTTCATTAGAAACTCCAAATGTGGGTGGACATTCGCTTGCGTCTACAACTCCCAATCTTCCACTAGTTCCTGCTCCTACATAGAACAATCTACCTCCTTTATCCATTCTTGGTGCAATAGCTTCTACCAAATTTTTAATTGGTTGAATTACTTCTTTTACAGCTGTTGCAACTTTCTGATCTTCTAAATTTATTTTATTTAAAATTTCAATTACTGAACTATCTTCTAGATTGTCGTGTAAAGAATCTTCTTCAGTTATTTTTTTAAAATCCATAATTGTTTAAATAAGAATTTATTTGTTGAAAAATTAAGTTATACAATTATTGCTATTATCTATCCTTATTTGCTAATTTGTTGAAAAATTACAATTTGATATGAATTCACTAAAAGAAGGCGATTCAGCCCCTAATTTTTCAGGAGCTGATCAAAACGGAAAACAATTAGAATTAAGTTATTTTTCTGATAAAAAATTAATTCTTTATTTCTATCCCAAAGATGACACACCAGGTTGTACAAAAGAAGCTTGTAACCTTAGAGATAATTATAGCGAATTAAAAAATAAGAATTTTGAAGTCGTTGGAGTAAGTGCTGATAATTCAGCAAAACATTTGAAATTTATTGAAAAATATGAATTACCCTTTTCTCTAATTGCAGACACTGAAAAATCTGTTATAAACGCTTATCAATGCTGGGGACTAAAAAAGTTTATGGGTAGAGAGTACGATGGTATATTAAGAAAAACTTTTGTTATAGAAAACAGTAAAATTGTTAAAATATTTGAAAAGGTTAAAACTGCAGATCATTTTCACCAAATTATGGAGGCTTTAGATTAGTACGTAAATTGCTTATGTACTTAATTAAGAAATTAGTAGAAAATTAATAAAAATGGAAGAAATAAATAAAGAAAAACTTAAAGCATTACAAGTTACATTAGACAGATTAGACAAGTCTTATGGCAAGGGATCTGTGATGAGATTGGGCGATGAACCAATAGAGAAAATTGATATAATTAAAACCGGGTCTATAACTTTAGACAGAGCTTTGGGTGTAGGTGGATTTCCTAAAGGAAGAGTTGTTGAAATATATGGTCCTGAGTCTTCTGGTAAAACTACTTTAGCAATTCACGCAATTGCAGAAGCACAAAAAAAAGGAGGAATTGCCGCAATTATAGATGCAGAACACGCTTTTGACCAGTTCTATGCTAAAAATTTGGGTGTAGATGTAGATAACCTACTTATTTCTCAGCCAGATAATGGAGAACAAGCTTTAGAAATCGCTGACAACTTAATTAGATCTGGAGCCATTGATATTTTAGTTATAGATTCAGTAGCTGCATTAACTCCTAAGGCAGAAATTGAAGGTGAAATGGGAGATAATCAGATGGGGCTTCAAGCAAGATTAATGTCTAAAGCTCTTAGGAAGTTAACTGGTTCTATAAGTAAGGCTAATACTTGCTGTATTTTTATTAATCAATTGAGAGAGAAAATTGGTGTAATGTTTGGTAATCCAGAAACAACTTCTGGTGGAAATGCTTTAAAGTTTTATTCTTCTGTGAGAGTCGATATTAGAAGATCAACTGCTATTAAAAATGCCGATAAAATTATTGGAAATAGAACTAGAGTAAAAGTTGTTAAAAATAAAGTTGCTCCACCATTTCAACAAGCTGAATTTGATATAATGTATGGAGAAGGAATATCTAAAACAGGTGAGATTATTGATTTAGGAGTAGAAATGAACATTATTAATAAATCAGGTTCATGGTATTCTTATGGTGAAACAAAACTAGGACAAGGTAGAGATGCGGTCAAAGAAATTCTTTTAGACAATCCAGAACTTTCCGAAGAATTAGAAAATAAGATTATAGATCAATTAAATAGTTGATTTAAAATTATATTTAAGGGCCTTCTGGCCCTTTTAAACAAATATGAAAAAATTACTTTTCATTTCATTTTTCATTATTGGTTGCAATTCAAGTAACAAGAATGATTCTATTGTTGTTGAAAAAAAAGCTATTGTAGTTAATTCAAAGTCCAAAAACGTTCTTTACGAAATTGATAAAGAAATTATTAGCAACCCGAAAAGCCCTAATGTCTATTTAAAAAGAGCTCTTTATTACCAGAATAAAAGAGATTTTACTTCTGCTTTAGAAGACATAAATAGAGCCTTAAGTATAACTCCTGATATTTCATTTCTAAAATACCATAAAGCGGCTATTTTATATGAACTTGCAGTTTTTAATCAAGATGTTAGTTTGATTGATGAGTCTAAAATTTATTTAGATAATTGTATTAAGGAAGATTCAGAAATTATTCCTGCTAGATTGTTGAGGGCGAAAATTTTTCTTTTTGAAAAGAAAACCGAACAAGCAATGAAACTTGCCAATCAGGTTTTGAAAATTGATAAAAGAATTGCTGAAGCATATTTTATAAAAGGGATGATTTACCATTTTCTTGGAAATTCTGATTTAGCCTCCTCTTCCTACCAAACTGCTATTGAAGTAGATCCAAATTATTTTGATGCTTATATACACATGGGTATGATATCGGAAAATTTAGGCAATGATATAGCCATTGATTATTATAATTCTGCAATTGAGATAAATTCATCTAGCATAGAGGCTTACAGGAATAAAGGTCTTTATTATCACTTTAATGAGAATTATTTAGAGGCAAGAAAAGCTTTTAAATTTATTATTCGAATAGATTCTAATTTTGAAGAAACCTATTTTAACATAGGAAATACTTTCTTAGGTGAGTTCAACGTTTTAAATAATAATTCGACTCTAGATTCTGCCTTATTTTATTATCAAAAAGCTAATTCTATAAATTCATTTTATGTTCAAGCAATTCACAACATTGGTATTTGTTATGAGATTAAAAAAGATTTAAAAAGAGCTAAAAGTTTTTATAAGAAAGCTATAGAAATTGACAATAATTATATCCCTTCTTTTAAAGCACTAAACTCGTTAGATTAATTAACCAGGTTAATAAGTTCATCAATATTTAAAAACCTTCCTCTTTTCACATTGTTAAGTACAATAATAGTTTGATTTTTATCTACAACTTTTATAAAATAGGATCTAAACCCTTTCCACCATCCAGTATGATATACGATTTTTCCGTAATTTTTATGTTCTTTTAATCTAAATCCGTATCCATAGTTTTTATTGCCATTTCTATCTTTGTTCATCTTGCTAAATGCTAATTTTTTTAACGAATCTGAAATGAATATATTTTTTTCTAATGCTCTGTCAAATCTCAGCAAGTCTTCTGTAGTAGAGTAGACCCCTTTATCTCCAACTACACCATTTAAATAGACATCCTCCCATGGTGTTTTATTTTCATAACCTTGAGCAGGTAGAATGAGTTCTTCAAAATTTGTACGATCATATATTATGCTATTGTACATTCCTGAAGGATTAAAAATGTGTTTTTTCATATATTGCTTAAAACTCAAACTAGAGACTTTTTCTACTATAGACGCTAGCAATAGATAATTTGTATTACAGTAATAATATTTATGATCGGGTTTATAATTTATTAATGGAACAATTTTTGAAATGATATTTATTACATCGTTGTTATTAATTGTAATGCTTTTATCAGGCCAAATACTATCAGGTGCATCGCAAAAATGTGTGTATTGGCTCATGCCAGACCTATGACTTAAAAGTTGATGTATTGTAATTCCTTCATAAGGGAATTCAGGGAAGAACTTTTGAATACTATCTAGTAAATTAATTTTCTTTTTTTCTATAAGTTGTAAAATTGCCAAAGAGGTAAAAGGCTTAGAAACTGAAGCTAACTGAAAAGAATGATTTTTAGTCAAAAGCTCTCTTTTTCTTAAGTTGGAATATCCAAAACTTTTTTGAGAAATTATATTGCCATTTTCCGCAAATAAAATGTTTCCATTGAATTGGTTTTTTGAAAATTTATTCTTGAAAAATGAATTAATTTTTCTTTTTCTCTTGTCATTCTCTAAAACTTTGAAACTTATTTTGACAGAATCAATATTTTCTGAGATAATTTCTTCTTTATAAATACTTTTTTGAGCATTTTCACAGGAAAATAATAATAATGAAAAGATAACGATAGTAAAGAATAAAATATTCCTCATAATTTAAAAATTAAAAAAAGGTTATTTAAAAATTATAGTCTTTGAAGATCCTCAACATATTCACCGATTCTTCTATAACAGGATAGTTTATCTTTAAATATAGAGGCTTTAAAAATAGATTTATTCAAGAGCATTCTTACACACTCTTGAATTCCTTCAATTATGGAAGGGTGAGGATGTACCATTTCGGCTAGTTCATGAATATTTCTATCCATTTTCATTAAAAGTCCAACTCCTTGAATTGCACTAGAAGCATGTTCTCCAACGGCTCTCATCCCTAAAATCTTCATATCTTTATCGTCAGTAACAATTATCTTAAAAAACCCTTCGGTTTTTCTCATTGCAATGGCTCTAGCTATGCATGAATAATCCAGCTTAACTACTTTTACTGGTATATTTTCTTCAATGCAGGTTTTTTCATTAATTCCAACGGATGCAACTTCTGGTTGAAGAAACATTATAGTACATATATTCTTATAATTTAAAGGATAATATTGCTTAGAAAACATTCTTTCTACAGCATATCTACCCTCCAACTCTCCAACATTTACTAATGAAATATGTCCACTTGCATCCCCTACAACATATATGTTGGGGACATTTGTTTGCGTATTTATATCTCCAATATGAACACCTCTCTTACTTAGTGTAACACCAGCATTTTCCATTTTTAAACCATCAATACACAGTTTTCTTCCAACTGAAAGTAGGGCCTTTTCTACTTTTATAATTTCTTTTTTCCCGTCTTTATAAGATAGTTCATATTCAACTTCTCCATCTTTAACTTCTAGTCTTTCAAGTTGAGCTTTATTGTGAATGGTCACCCCTTTTAACTTAAGGTTTTTACTAATCATATCTGAAATATCAGAATCTTCAAAAGGAAGTATTCGATCTGACCTGTCAATAAGATATACTTTAGTTTTTCCAAAATTTGAAAAAATAGTAGCATACTCACAACCAATAACTCCAGCTCCAACTATAACCATAGATTTAGGAAAACTTTTCATATGATCTACACCATCGCTAGTCATAATTATTTTTTCATCCACATCAATATTTGGAAGAGTTCTAGGTTTGCTCCCAGTTGCAATTATTATATTTTCTGCATAAATGGTTTTACTATCTCCATTTGATTTTTGAATTTTCACATGATGATTGTCTATAAATGTCCCAAGACCACGCTCATATTTGAAAATATTATTTAGAGCTTTTGACTGAAGTAGTTTTAAATGACATGAGTATTGAAATTTCCGATCAAAGGTAGCTTCCATTAATGTCTTTTGAGTATCCTCCCAAGACATGTCAATTCCTTTTCCACCAACTGACTTAATTCCTTCATTAACTGTCCTTAGTTTTTCAGATAATTCCCACATAGTCTTAGAAGAAAGTGCTCCATTGTAAAGACCTGCTCCTCCAACCTTGTCTTTTTCGATTAAAACAGTCTTTTTCCCAAAGTCTACAGACCTCATCGCAGCAGCATACCCCGAAGGACCAGCCCCTATTATACATAAATCAAATTTTTCCATATAACTACTTAATAATTAAATAAAAACCAATTGGTATAAACCCTAATATTTTAAAGTTTAAAATTTAAAGAAAATTGTGGAATCAAATAGTTTGAAATTCCATTATTTTGAGTTCGAGGTTTAAACTTAAAGCTTAAATTATCACTTATGTCAAATAAAAATAAGTGGGCTTCTACATTTGCGTCAATAATTTGAAGTAAGTAAACCCCTAAAAATGATATTATTGAAAAATCTCTTAATCTTCTGAAGTCATTTTGAATTGATCTTAGTTGATCGCTAGAATAATTAATATAATTTACACGAGAATTTCCAGTTTGTCTACTTAGTCTTTCATCTTTAATAGACCGATATTCTTGATGATTAAAATTCATGAAATAAGTAGCAGTTCCTAAGCCACCATATATTACTGGTAATTTCCACCACAATCTGTTGTGAATGTTTATTGGTTTTATTTTGTTATTGTGAATTTGGCCAATTCCTGGAATAATACTTGACATGATAGTGGAACGGTAGGTGAAATTATCTTTATCTATACTGTCGTTTAATTGTGCAAAATAATTGGTATTTGAAATTATAAGCAGATATAGGATAATTCTAATCATTGGTCAAAGTTATCAAGTATTTCATTTAATTGATCTTGATTTTTAAATGTTATAACTAATTGACCTTTACCATTTGCTTTTTTTTGAATTTTCACCTTTGATTTTAATTGAAAAGAAATATTATTTTGCATTCTTAATTCATAGCTGCTTAAAATTGATTTTTCAAGATTTTTAAATTTCTTTTTTTGGTTCATTTCTTCGGTGTCTCGCACGTTGAGACTTTCAGAAATTATTTTTTTAAAAGCATTAATTATTTCAGTTTCATTATTTAATGATAGTAATGCTCTAGCATGACCCATACTTATTTTAGAATCTCTTAGTCCTTTTTGAACTTCAATAGGAAGTTTTAACAACCTTAAGAAGTTGGTAATAGTTGATCTATTCTTACTTAACTTCAAACTAAGTTGTTCATGGGTTAAATTACATTCATCAATTAATCTTTGGTAGCTCAGTCCAATTTCAATTGCATTTAAATCTTTTCTCTGAATATTTTCAACAATTGCCATTTCAAGCATTTCTTGGTCGTTGGCAATACGTATATAGCAGGGTATTTCATTTATTTTTGCAATCTTACAGGCTTGATATCTTCTTTCTCCAGAAATAATTTGGAAATCATCTCTACCAATCTTTCTAACTGTAATTGGTTGAATTATCCCATGTTCTTTAATAGAATCTGTTAATTCTAATAAGGGTTCTTTTTCAAAATCTATTCTAGGTTGGAAAGGGTTAGGGGTAATGCTTTCAATATTTATTCTTGAAATCATCCCAGCTTGAGCTTTCAAATTATTACCTGGCTTAGATGTAATATCTGTCTTTGCGTTTTCTAATAATGCACCTAAACCTTTACCTAGAGCATTTTTTTTAGAAACCATTAATCTCTATGTTATTTTCTACTTTACTAGCAGAATTTTGAGTTTGGTTCTTTTTGATAAGCTCTTTGGCGAGATTTAAATAATTTACTGCTCCTTTACTACTTGCATCGTGCATGATTATAGTTTCTCCATGACTAGGTGCTTCACCAAGTCTTGTATTTCTGTGAATAATGGTGTCAAAAACCAATTGTTGGAAATGAATTTTAACTTCTTCAACTACTTGATTAGACAGTCTTAACCTTGTATCGTACATTGTTAACAAAATACCTTCAATATCCAAAGATTTATTTAGTCTGCTTTGAACTATTTTGATGGTATTCAAAAGTTTTCCCAATCCCTCAAGTGCAAAATATTCACACTGAACTGGAATTATAACACTATCAGAAAGTGTAAGTGCATTTAATGTCAGAAGCCCTAATGAGGGAGAGCAGTCAATCAAGATATAATCATATTGATCAGATAAGTGTTTAAACATTCTTTGAAAAACAAATTCCCTTTCTTCTAAATTGATCATTTCTATTTCAGCACCAACCAAATCAATATGCGACGGTAAAATATCAAGGTTTGGACTTTTAGTTTTTAAAATTAAATCATTTGGATTTTCACCATTTATAATACAGTCATAAATACCCTTATTGATTTTTCTGGGTTCAAATCCAACTCCAGAAGTGCAGTTTGCTTGTGGATCCGCATCAATTAAAAGTGTTTTTTTGTCAAGAACGCCAAGACAGGCCGATAGATTTATTGCAGTAGTAGTTTTTCCAACTCCGCCTTTTTGATTTGCTATTGTAATAATTTTACCCATCTGTTTAATTTGTATTACTATTAATTATGATTTAAAGTTAGGATTATAACCTTTTCTAAATCTTAAAAACAAATTCATTTTTAAACATAAATGTGTTTAAACAATAATTAGCTAGTGGCTTGTCAACAAAGTAGGGAGAAATAAAATTTTATAAAATAATAAATGTTTGAAAATCAAATTGTTACAAAAAAGAAACTAAAAAAAAAGATGTTGAAAAAAAAAGGTAATATCAATTTATAAAATCTTGTTAGTCAACATTTTTAAATGACTTACTTTCTAAAGAATCCCCATTATCGACAGGATTGGATTCGTTAAGAGAAACTACTTTGTCAACTACTTCGATTAATCCATCTTTAAATTTGTCAAAATCTTCTTTGTATAGAAATAGCTTGTGTTTTTCAAAGTGAAAATTCCCTTCTTGATCGAATTTCTTTTTACTTTCTGTAATGGTTAGGTAGTGATCTCCTGAACGAGTTGATTTAACATCAAAAAAGTAAGTCCTTTTTCCAGCTCTTACAGATTTGGAATATATTTCATTTCTGTAATTTTCTTGATCGTTGCTATTTTCCATTATAAATAATTGTTATTAATTATGCAATATAAATAACATTTTATTTTTTTTCTAAGGTTTTATAGGATATTAATTTTTATCAAGTTGTTGTTTTTTGAAAATATCGAAGTAAAAGCCTTTATTTTTTAAAAGTAAATCATGGTTGCCTTGCTCTATGATTTCGCCTTGGTCTAAAACTATTATGTGAGAACATTGATTAAGATTACTTATTTTATGGCTTATATGAATAGATATTTTTTTATTTGGTTGATCGTAAAGAGAGTTTTGAATTTTTTTAGATGTTTTTGCATCTACAGCTGATAAACAATCATCAAAAACCAATAATTCAGGGTTTCTAATAAGTGCTCTTGCTATAGCTATTCTCTGTTTTTGTCCACCAGAAAGTGTTACGCCTCTTTCTCCAATCTTGGTTTGAAAGGAATTGCTAAATTTTTCTATTTCGCTAAATAGCCCAGCTCTTTTAGAAGCAATCACAATCTCTTTTTCCGTAAAATCTTCATTGCTTAATCCAAATGCGATATTGTTTTCAATTGTATCCGAAAATAAAAACACATCTTGTGGAACATAGCCAATTTTTTTTCTGTAGTTATTTAACTCAATTTCGTTGATTGAAGAGTTATTGATCAATATTTTACCTTCGCTAGGCTCATAAAGTCTACATAGAATTTGAGCAAGTGAAGATTTGCCAGAACCTGTTTTGCCAAATATACCTAGACTCATTCCTTGTTCTAATTTGAAATTTATATTTTTAAGTGCGTAATCCTTATTGTTTGGATATTTAAAGCTTACGTTTTGAAATTCTAATCGACTTACTTTCTCTAACTTTTCTTTCCCATTATTTATAACCTTTTCTTGGATATTAATAAACTCGTTAATTCGTTTTTGAGATGCTGCAGCTCTTTGAATTAGTGAACTTACCCATCCAACTGATGCAAATGGCCATGTGAGCATATTTATGTAGAATACAAATTGAAGAATATCACCATAATCTAATTCTTTATTGATAGTTTTCATTCCCCCGAGATAAATTGTTATCACTGTACTTAACCCAATAAGAAATATAATTGAAGGAAGAAATAAGGAGTTAACTACTGCAAGGCTTAGAGAAGCTCTTTTATAGTCTTCAGTTTCCTTCTGGTAAAGATTAGAAAAATATTTTCTTTTGTTGTAGGCTTTAAGAACTCTTATTCCAGAAAATGCTTCTTGGACAAATGATGTGATTCTTGATTGTTTTTTTTGAGTGATTTCACTTTTTTTATTAATAATATTACTTACGAGATATATAATTAAAGAAAGAATTGGTAATGGAAATAAAACATACATAGTTAGAGTAGCATTTTTATAAATCATAAAGGTGATAACCATTATAAATAAAACCACAACATTTATTGTATACATAATTGCTGGGCCCAAGTACATTCTTACTTTTGATACATCTTCACTTATCCTATTCATAAGGTCTCCAGTTTTATTGTTTTTGTAAAATGATATGGTCAATTGCTGGTACTTAGAAAAAATTTCATTTTTTAAATCAAATTCAATATTTCTTGACATTACAATAATACTTTGTCTGGTGAAAAATAAAAAGACCCCTTTTAAAATTGCAAATAACATATACATTATAACAAGTTTAAGTCCCAAATCCCATAGAACTAAATTATCGGAGTCTCCATTTTTTTTCGATACATGATTTAGAAGTTCATCCGCAGCTTGATCTATTATTTTAGGCATATAGACACCAAAAAAATTAGATACTACAATAAATATAAACCCTAGTATTAGGTGCCATTTATATTTTAAAAAATATTTATTAAGGTAAAAAAGTGACTTCAATTGGCTACAAATATAAATACTTAATACGAGCAATTTTTTTTTTTCAATTTTATATCCTCAAAATATTATTTTTGTGGAATATTTCATCAATAAAAAAAATGGAAGACAAATTTATTAAAACAAGTTCATTGGAAAGTAGTAGTTCAATAGATTTTTTTGGAATGAATCATGAGAAGATTTTATTCTGTCAGGACAAAAAAACTGGTCTTAAAGCAATTATTGCTGTACATAATACTGTTTGTGGACCAGCTTTAGGGGGAACTAGGATGTGGAATTATGTAAATGATCAGGCTGCATTAACAGATGTAATGAGGCTTTCTAGAGGAATGACATATAAAAACTCTATTTCTGGTTTAAATTTAGGTGGAGGTAAAGCAGTTATTATTGGAGATTCTAAAACCCAAAAATCTCCAGATTTATTTAAAAAATTTGGTGAGTTTGTAGATTTACTTGCTGGTTCTTATATTACTGCAGAAGATGTTGGAATAAGTCCACAAGATATGCTTTATGTTTACGAAAAAACCAATCATGTTACAGGTTTGCCAGGGAAAAAAGGTGATCCTTCTCCAATTACTGCCTACGGGGTTTATATGGGTATGAAAGCAGCATTAAAATTTCAAACTGGATCTGATAATTTAAAAGGTAAAAAAATTGTTGTTCAAGGGATAGGTCATGTAGGTCTTTATCTTTTAGATTATTTGCACAAGGAAGGCGCAGAAATTACCGTATGTGATATTAATGCTGAGTCAGTCCAAAAAACAGTTGCAAAATATGGTTGTAATTATATTGATCCAGACAAAGTTTACCAAGTAGATATGGATATTTATTCCCCATGTGCTTTAGGAGCTACAATCAACGATTCTACTATTGATCAATTAAAATGTTCCGTTATTGCAGGAGCTGCAAATAACCAATTAATGGACGAAAAAATCCATGGTGAAATATTATTTAAAAAGGGTATTGTTTATGCTCCAGATTATTTAATTAATGCAGGTGGTGTAATGAATTGTTACGCTGAAATACACGACATTAGCGATTCTAAGGTTATGGAGATGGCTGGAAATATATATCAAACTACTACAGATATATTAAAAAGCTCAAGAGATGAAAAGATTTCAACATCCCTTGCTGCCAATAAAATTGCAGAGAAAAGAATTAGTGATGAATCTAAAATGATTAAATAAATGTTGAATAGAAGACATATAAGAATTAAAGTGCTACAGTCATTTTATGCTTTTTCGCAATCCAATAATGACGATTTAGTTAGTGGAGAAAAAGAATTCATCCATAGCATGAAAAGAATATATGACCTATACATCTATCTTATTCAAATATATATTCCTTTAAAAAGACATGCCAATATTAAAATCGAAGAAGCAAAAAGATCTTTTTTAGAAAAAGACAAGCATGTTTTTAATAAATCATTTGCTTCTAGCAATGTTATTAAGACTTTAGAAACCTCTAATCAACTAAATAAAATTGCAAAGGATTTAAAAATTAATTGGGAAGGAGTGGAAGAGCATGAGTTGATTAAAAAACTTTACAAAGCCATTTATAATTCTACTTCATTTCAAGAGATTTTAGATTCTGATCCTTTAGATTTTAATGCTCAGAAATTGCTTTTAATTAATCTTTTTAAAGAAGAAATATGTAATTTTGAGTTAATGCATCATTTCTTTGACGAAAAAAGTATTTATTGGCAGGACGATTTAGACCATGTTTCTTCCATGGTTATTAAAACCCTTAAATCTTTAAATTCTGGTAGCGATTTAGAGGTTATGCTGTTATGGAAAGAGGATGAAAAGAAATTTGCAGTAAATTTATTTAGACAAGCCATATTAAATAAATCTGCAAATGATGGTGTTTTACAGAAGTATTCAAAGAATTGGGAAAGTGAAAGGTTAGCAAAAATGGATTCTTTATTGATGAATTTAGCTATTACCGAGGCAAAAGAATTTTCTTCAATTCCATTGAAAGTTACTTTAAATGAATACATTGAAATATCAAAATATTACAGTACTCCTAAAAGTAATGGCTTTATTAACGGAATTCTAGACAAGATTTTTGAAGATTTCAAAAAAGAGGGTAAATTGAAAAAAGTAGGTAGAGGGCTAATTGGTTAAAAAATGAGAATTTATTATTGTATTTTTTTAGTATTAATTTCTGTTGTTGGTTGCGTTAGTGATAAGATAAATAATTCGCAACAAATTACTGCTGATTTAATAAATCCTGAAAACCCACCAATCCTGGAATTTCAGAAAGAAATATTTGATTTTGATACAGTTGCACTTGGCTCTAAAGTTGAGTATACTTTTATTTTTAAAAACAACGGTAAAACATCATTGTTAATAAATTCAGTAAAAGCTGGATGTGGTTGTACAGTCCTTAAAGGTTGGCCAAAGACTCCGGTTAAACCTGGTGAAACAGGAGAAATACCAGTTGTTCTAAGTACTTCAAAAACTGGCTATATAAAAAAATATATATCTATTTTAGCAAACACTAAACCAGCCACTAATCGATTGTATATTCAAGGATTTGTAGCTGGTATTTAATTTAAAAACAATCAAATGAATAATATTTTTTTCCTTCAAGCTGCTATTCCAGAAGATAATAGTGGAATCTTAAACATTGCTTTTTTAGTAGTAATATTTGTTATTTTCTATTTCTTTATGATCAGACCTCAGAACAAAAAAAGAAAGGAACTACAGAATATGAGAGATTCTCTTAAAAAAGGGGATAGTGTGGTTACAATTGGTGGAATTCATGGAAAAGTAGTAGAGGTAAAAGAAACTACCATTGTACTTTCTATAGATGCAAACACCAAAATTAAAGTGGATAAATCTTCTGTTTCAATGGACGATACAACTAAGTTGTCTGAAGAGAATAAAAAATAGTTCAATGATTAAAGTTGGTTTAACTGGTGGTATTGGATCAGGCAAAACAACTGCGTCTAATTTTTTTTTAGATTACGGTATTCCAGTGTATAATTCTGATACTCAGGGAAAAATATTAATGAATACTAACTTGGATTTGAGAAATGATATTGTATCCATGTTTGGTGAAAGTGTCTATAGCAATGGTGTTTTAAATACAAAAATACTTTCGAATATAGTATTTAGTGATTCTAAAAAAATTGAACAATTAAATAATTTAGTTCATCCTAAAGTTGCTGATGATTTTGATTATTGGACATCTAAAAACAAAAAACACACAATATTAGTTAAGGAAGCTGCAATTTTAATTGAAAGCGGATCTTATCTTAATATGGATAAAATAATTCTTGTTGTATCAGAAAAGTCTATAAGACTAAATAGAATTTCTAAAAGAGATAAATCAGATTTGAAATCAATTGAAAAGAGAATAAATCTTCAAATGAATGATGCTGAAAAATTAAAATATGCAGATTATATTATTGAAAATAATTCTTCTTTAAATCAGTTGAAAAAGGAGGTCTTAAGTGTTATCCGACAAATTGAAGAAAATTCAAAAGAATGATATGGGTTATCCCCAAAAAAAATAAGCTATAGCAATAGCTGCAATAATTCCAACTAAATCTGCAAATAGACCAGCTACAACAGCATATCTTGTATTCCTTATCCCAACAGAGCCAAAATAAACAGCTAGCACATAAAAAGTAGTTTCTGTAGATCCTTGAAGAGTAGAGGTTAATTTACCAACAAAAGAATTTATTTGAGATGCATTTTCACCCCAAGATTCTACCATCATTCCCCTTGCCCCACCGCCAGAAAGTGGCTTCATAATAGCAGTTGGTAGAGCTTCAACAAATTGAGTGTTTTCTAAAAACAAGCCAAAAAAACTTCCCATTGCTTTAATTATAAACTCCATTGCTCCTGATGTCGTAAAAGCTCCAATAGCACACAGCATAGCAATTAGATATGGAATAATCCTAATAGAAACATTGAAACCTTCTTTTGCACCCTCAATAAACTCTTCATAAATATTTATCTTTTTTCTTAATCCAAGTAGTATGAATCCTATTATAAATGAAAAAATAATGGATCCAGAAGCTACCGAGGAAATAATTTCAATTTGATTTTTATGTTTAAATAGATACCAGATTAATAGACCAATGGCCAGTGTAGCAGAACCTAAATAGGCTATAATTGTTTTTTGAAATAAGTTAATTTTTTGTAAAATAGATACAAATATTAAACCAGCAATTGTTGAACAATAAGTGGCAATTAAAATAGGAAGAAAAACATCCGCAGGATTACCAATGATATCGTTTTCTGCCATTGCAGTAGCTCTTAGAGCTATTATACTTGTGGGAATTAATGTCAATCCTGAAGTGTTTAAAACTAGGAATAAAATTTGTGCATTTGAAGCTTTATTTTTCTCAGGGTTTTCTGCTTGAAGTTCTTTCATTGCTTTTAAGCCAAGTGGGGTAGCTGCATTGTCCAATCCCAGCATATTTGCTGAAATATTCATAATTATTGCTCCATGAGCTTTTGAATCTTTAGGGATTTCAGGGAAGAGTTTGCAAAATAATGGTGCAAAAAGTTTAGACAAAATATTAATTGCACCACCTTTTTCTCCAATTCTCATAATCCCTAACCATAAAGCCATAATACCAGTCAGGCCTATTGAAAGTTTGAAGCCAAGTTCTGCTCTTTCAAAAATTGAGTTTACAATGAGTGAAAATATTTCAGGGTTTCCAGAAAGTGTTTTAAATATTGCTACAATAAATGCTACAATAAAAAAGCCAACCCATATATAATTTAATGTCATGTTAAATTATTTTCAATAAATAAAAAAAACTCATTTTAAATTTATCAAATGTTTTGTTATTTATATGCAATTCATAAATTTAGTTTTTAATTATTTAATTTATCCTATTTTCTTACCATATGTTAATAAGATTTTTAATTTTAAAATCTAACTTGGTGTCAAATAAACACTTTATACTAATATTTTCTTTATGTCTCTTAATTTGAAATTTTCTAAATCATTTTTATTATTCTTTTTCACCTTATTTTCTTTTTATTTTACTGCACAATCTTCAATTATAACAGGTGTTATAACGGATGAAAATAAAGAAACTATGCCTGGAGTAAATGTTAAGGTTATTGGTGAAGATGGTGGCACAACTACTGATTTTGATGGTAAATATGCTATTAAAGTAGAGTCAGATAATGTAAAATTAATTTTCTCATTTATTGGATATAGAAATTTCACAACAGAGCTTAAAGACAGAACTAAAATAGATGTTCAATTAATGCTTTCTACAAAATCTTTAGACGAAGTAGTAGTAATTGGATATGGGAAAACAACTGTTAAGGAATTAACCGGTGCCACTGTTCAAGTAAAAGGGGAGAGTATAGAGAGATTAAATATTCCAAGAATGGACCAAGCCTTACAAGGCCAGGTTTCTGGGGTAACTATAAATACAAATTCTGGTTCTCCAGGTGGATCTTCCAGTATAAGAATTAGAGGGCTTTCAACATTTGGCGATAATGATCCTCTTATTTTAGTAGATGGTGTAGTTTATGATTCGGAAGGTTTAAATTCTTTAAGCCCAGGGGATATCGAGTCTATTAATGTATTGAAGGATGCAACGGCAGGTATATATGGTGTGCGAGCAGCAAACGGAGTTATAATTATAGAAACTAAAAAGGGTAGAAAAGGTGCCAAACCAAAATTCGAATTTGGTTCTTATTATGGAATGCAACAAACAACTAAAAGCTTAGACTTGTTAAATGCTGCAGAGTACGCACTTGTAAAAAATGAAATGTTTATTAGAGGAACTGGTTCTCCAATTTTTAATAACACAGATCTTAAAATGGGAACTAACTGGCAGGATACTATTTTTCAATCTGCTCCTATTCAAAGCTTTAATTTTGGCGTAACTGGAGGTGGTGAAAATTCTTCTTATTCTATTGGTGGGAACTATTTCTCTCAGGATGGTATTGTTGGAGGAGATAAATCAAGTTTTGATCGTTACAATGCAAGGGTAAATCTTGTGAATTCTCTTACCGATAAATTGACTTTGAGTAGCGTTTTACTATTCACTCACGAAGAAAGAAAGGCCCTTCCCGAAAATGGAATAGGTTCTGTACTTTACAATACTATTAACGCTTTTCCAACAAGGCCTGTTATTAATGCCGATGGTAACTATGAGTATTTATTGGAAGTAAGTGATATTATAAACCCTGTTGCACAAATTGCCAATACTCATAACAACTCTGCTGTAAATAAACTGGTTGGTAAACAAGAATTTGAGTACAAGATTAATAAGGATTTAGCATTCACCAATAGGTTAAGTTACAATTATGCATCAGTAGATAATAAGTCGTTTTCACCATTAGCTTGGTATGGTGCTGGTAAATATGCCAACTCAGCTGTTAATGCAAATCTTGATCCTGTTCAGGTAGAAATTGCTGAAGATGTTTTTATAGAAAGAGGAGCCAGTGTTTATGAACAACGAGCTACTTATTTAGACTTAAATTTTGAAAGTTTTTTAAACTATTCAAAGACAATTAAAGACCACAATATTAAAGCTACATTGGGAACTTCAGTTTTTAGTAGATCTGGAGATGTTCTAAATGGTACTGCCTTTAATATTCCTAATAACTCTATTGATTTTGCAGATATTTCTGCTAATATGGCACAGAATGGTTATTTAAATAATACAGGATCTTATGAGTTTCAGGAAAGATTATTGTCCAATTTTTTAAGAGCAGAATATGGTTTTAAATACAAATATATTTTATCTGCAATTTTAAGAAGAGATGGTTCTAGCAAGTTTGGTCCAAATAGTCGGTTTGGTTATTTCCCTTCAGTTTCGGGTGCTTGGATTGTTTCTGATGAAGATTTCTTTAATGTAAGTGCTATTAGTTTTTTCAAAATTAGAACTAGTTATGGTATTTCTGGAAATGATCAAATATCCAACTTTGCATATAGAGCTTTGCTTAATGGTGAGGGAGTTTATGTATTTAACGATATAATTACACCTGGTGTAGCAATAGGAACCGCAGCGAACCCTGATTTAAAATGGGAAACTACTACACAGCTAAATTTCGGTGTTGATCTTCAATTATTTAATTTATTTGATGTTAGTGCAAATTATTTTATTAAAAATACCAATGATTTATTATTTAGTCCTGATGTTTCTGCTGTAATCGGTTCTTATGGACCAGGCGGTTACCCACCAATTATCAACGCTGGTGACGTTAGTAACAAAGGATTTGAGTTCGAATTTGCTTATGCTACAGATCCTAAGAAAAACCTTGGAATGAATATCAATTTTAATTTCACTTATATAGAAAACGAAGTAAAGTCAGTCCCATCAGGAGTTGATTTTCTTCCAGGTGCAAGTTTTGGAGTTGGAGGGAATACTGCAACAAGATTTGAAGCTGGCTTTCCAATAGGGTATTTCATAGGATATCAAACAGATGGTATTTTCCAATCACAAGATGAAATTGACAATTCAGATGTTTCTCAAGCAGGTGCTCAGGTAGGAGACTTAAGATTTGTAGACATAGATGGTGATGGAGAGATAAACTTTAGCAATAATTCCGATAAAACAAATTTAGGTTCTCCAATTCCAAAATTTATGTTTGGTTCGGTTTTAGGATTTAATTTGTTTGGTCTAGATATTTCTGCAAACTTATATGCATCTCTTGGTCACAAGATTGTAAGAAACTACGAAAGACAACAACCCTATGCAAATCAATTGGATTATGTACTAGATAGATGGACTGTTGATAATCCTTCTAACGATGTTCCAGTAGTTACAACTTCAATCACTAGAAACGGTGTTTTTTCTGATTTTTACGTTGAAAATGGCTCTTATTTAAGATTAAGAAACATACAGGTTGGTTATTTATTGCCAAAAAAATTATGTGAAAAATTTGGAACTGACTACGTTAGATTTTATGTAGCAGCTAATAATTTATTTACGATTACTAACTATATGGGTTATGATCCGGATATTGGAGCAACTCAAGGGACTCTCTCTGGTGGAATGGATTATGGCTTTTATCCTCAAGCAAAGACAATTATGGGTGGTGTTAATATCAAATTTTAAAATCATGAAAAAGATACATAGACTATTTACAGCAATTATTATTTCTACATCACTACTAGTTGGGTGTAGTAAATTCTTAGATCTTAATCCTCCTTACACACAAGATGCTGAGAATTTCTTTCAAAATGAACAGGATTATTTGAGAGCTCTTACTGGCGCTTACGATTTACTTCAGGGCATGTTTGTTTCTTATTGGATTGGTGATATTGCATCTGATAATTGCATTGCTGGTGGCGAAAGTGTTACTGATACTGAAGGTTTGCATCAGATTGAAAACATGACCCATGGTGCTTTTAATAATGAATTAAGAAGTATTATGAGATTTAATTATTGTGGCATTGCTCGTTGTAATTTCATTTTAGAGCCCAAAGATGTAGAGGTTGATTTCCCCTCAAAATCTACTATTTTAGCCGAGGCGAAATTTTTACGTGCTTTTTATTACTTTGAATTAGTTAAATTTTTCGGAGATATTCCATTGGTGATTGATCAAAGATTAGGTGTTCAGCAAATACAAGAGTTAGAAAGAACACCAGCAAATGAAGTGTATGCTCAAATTGAAAGTGATTTAAACGATGCTATTTCTATCCTTTCTTTTAAATCTGAGTCTACCCATTCTGGAATTAAAGGAAGAGTTGATAAAGGCGCTGCATTGGGCTTGTTAGGGAAGATTTACATATACCAGGAAAAATGGTTATCTGCCAGTCAAACACTTAAAACTTTAATAAATAGCGGATATTATTCTCTAGCAACTGATTACAGTACCTTATTTTTAAAGGAAAATGAAAACAATAGTGAAACAGTTTTTGATGTTGAATATTCTGACCAAGAAGGAGGTAGTTATGGCTGTTTAATTTGCTTAGAGGGAAACCTGACAGTTGGCTACCAAGGTATTAGACAATACGATGGCCCAACTTATGGTGACGGTAATAGTTATAATTTACCAACTCAAGATTTATTCAATTTTTTTGAAAATTATGACCCTAGAAGAGCGGCAACTTGTTTAAATATTGACGATTTTATTGCCAATAATTCTGTTGGAACTACTTATGGTGTTGGAGCAGGCGGTCATACGGGGTTTTACAACCATAAGTATATGAAGTCTAGAGAAGAAATGTTAAATGGTATTCCAGATAATGATTTAACTTCGGGAGTAAATTATAGAGTAATTAGATATGCTGACGTGCTTTTAATGGCTGCAGAAGCTTTAAATCAAGTAGGAGATGATGTAGATGCTTTAGTTTATTTAAACGAAGTAAGAGCTAGAGTGGGATTATTTCAGAAAACATCGTCAGGTAACTTTCTTTATGAAGATATACTAAAAGAAAGAAGATCTGAGCTTTCTTGTGAAGGACATAGGTTTTTTGATTTGGTAAGAACTAGAAAAGCTGCTGACGAAATTAATGGTTTTGTAGTTGGTAAAAATGAATTATTTCCAATTCCTCAAGATGAAATTGATTTAGCAGGTGGTAATTGGGCTCAAAACCCTGGATACTAAAAATATAAACAATGAAACATAAAATTTATCTTAAAATATTATTATTTACTCTCCCTTTTCTACTTTTTGTAAATTGTGGAAAAGATGGATGTACAGATCCTTTAGCTCATAATTTTGATCCATCTGCAACAAAAGACGATGGGAAATGTTTTTATGGTTTGAAGGAATCCTCTGCCTCATTTACTTTTGAAGCTACCAGCAATCCAAATGTTGTTGTTTTTACCGCCGATAATCCCGATGTTGAGTGTTCATGGGATTTTGGAAATGGAACTACTGGAAGCGGAATTGTAGATACTGCTGAATATCCCTTTGCAGGTGATTTTAATGTAACACTATCTATATTTAATTCTCAAGGAGATGCATCTAGTACAACTCCTATATCTATAGATTCTAATGATATTAGTTTATTTGATAATCCTTTACACTTATTGCTTACGGGAGGTATTAATGGTCCCGGTTACAGAACTTGGCATATCGATTCTGCTTGTGATTATCATTTTGGTGTTGGCCCTCCAGGTGGGAATTCACCTGACTATTGGCATGCTTCAGCAAATGAAAAGCCTGGTGTTGGACTTTATGATGACAGATTTACTTTTCATTTAGTGGGTTTTAAGTATGATTTATTAACTAATGGTGATATTTATGTTCACAATACCATTGGAAGTACTTTCCCTGGTGCATTTGAGAATTTATATGATTGGACAGCACCTTTTGAAAATATGCTTGATGAAAACTGGGATTTAACAACTGATTCTATTTTAACTTTATCTAATGCAGCAACTTTGGGTTTTTATACTGGAGTTAGTGATTTTGAAATTACCCAATTAAACGATACATCAATGATTGTTAAATACGGTCACCACGATGGAACATTATCTTGGTTCGCAAGATATGTTCCTGAAGGATTTGTAACCACTTGTCCATAATTAATTGAAAATGAAAAGAAATTTATATTTATTAATTCTTTTATTCTCAAGCTTTACTTTTATAAAGTGTGAAAAAGGCTGTACTGATCCTTTGGCTGAAAATTATAATCCAGAAGCTAAAAAAGAAAATGGCTCATGTTACTATATCAATTTGCCATCCAATCTTAATTACACTATTACCAATGGTGTAAACAGTGGATTAGTTGAAGTAACTGCAACTGCTGCCAATGAAAATTTCTTCACTTTTGTTTTTTTTGATGGTTCAGACTCTACTATTGTAACATCAGTTAATGGTCAAGCAAGCTACTCTTATTTTTCAGCCGGAACATATGTTATTAAAATTAGAGCCAATTTAAGTACATCACAGTATATTCAAGTTCTAGACAGTGTTTCTGTTGCATTTAATTCAGGGGGTGTTAATAATACTGGATATGTGACTCCTTTAAACTATCCAAATTATACTTTAACGTGGCAAGATGAGTTCAATGGTAGTAGTTTATCTTCAGATTGGATTCACGAAATTGGAAATGGTTCTTGGGGCTGGGGAAATAATGAATTACAGTATTACAGACAACAAAACACAACAGTAGAAAATGGCTATTTGACTATTAGAGCCAAACAAGAAACTTATGGAGGTTTTAACTATACCTCTTCCCGAATAATAACGAAAGGAAATATCTTTCGTAAATATGGCAGGATTGATATTAGAGCTAAAATCCCTTATGGGCAGGGTTTGTGGCCTGCTTTGTGGATGTTGGGAGAAAACATTTCCAGTGTGAGTTGGCCAAGTTGTGGAGAGATTGACATCATGGAGATGATTGGTGGTAACGGCTACAACGACCGAACTGTTCATGGGACCATTCATTGGGAATCCAATGGCCATGCATCTTATGGAGGACATAATTCCTTAAGCTCTGGAAGGTTTGCAGATGAATTTCATGTATTCTCAATTATTTGGAATCAAAGTTCAATTACTTGGCTTAGAGATGACGTTCAGTACCAATCTGTGGATATTAACAATCTTACTGCTTTTCACAATGATTTCTTCTTTATTTTCAATGTAGCTGTTGGTGGTAATTGGCCAGGTAGTCCAGATGCATCAACTGTATTCCCACAAACAATGATTGTAGATTACGTAAGAGTTTTTCAATAAAATATATGAAACAAAATAAATTAATTATTGCTTTAATAGCTGTCACAATTATTTTCACAGCCTGTAACGAAAAAAATGTATCTAATAGTGTTAATAATGACTCTTTAGCTGCAAAAGTTGACTCAGTACTGTCTTTAATGACTTTAAAAGAGAAAATTGGTCAGATGACTCAAATAAATTTAACTGTAATTGCAAAAGGCCCAAACAAATGGGCTTCAAATGACACTATGGAAATTGACTTTCAAAAGGCAAAAAGAGCAATTGTTGAATACCATGTTGGATCTGTTTTAAATACTGTAAACAACCTTGCTCAGACCCCAAGAACCTGGTTTGAAAATATATCTGATATTCAACGAATAGCTATGGATAGTACGAAAATAAAAATCCCAGTTATATATGGAATCGATGCAATTCATGGAGCTACTTATACCGATGGAGCTACTATGTTTCCACAGCAAATATCTACTGCTGCAACTTGGAATACTAAACATGCATTTAATATGGCCAAAGTATGTGCTTACGAAACTAGAGCATGTGGTATTCCTTGGAATTTTTCTCCAGTTTTAGATTTGGGAATAGATCCAAGATTTCCTAGACAATTTGAAACCTTTGGTGAAGATCCTTTATTAGTTACTGAGTTTGGAAAGGCAATGATTGCTGGTTATCAGGGAGAATATAGCAATATTGGTAATGAAAATGTTGCTGCTTGTATGAAGCATTTCACAGGTTATCAAGCAACTATTAGCGGAAAAGATAGAACACCTGCTTACATTCCTGATAATGTTTTGTATGAATACCATATAAAGTCTTTTAAGGCTGCAATAGATGCAGGTGCAAAAACAGTAATGATAAATTCAGGAATTATAAACGGAGAGTCAGTTCATGCAAGTTATAAAATACTTACTGAAATCTTAAGAAATAAATTAGGATTCGAAGGTGTGATTTTAACTGATTGGGAGGATATAAATAAGTTGTGCGATAGAGATAAAATAGCTGTAAACAGAAAAGAAGCTATTGAAATTGCAATCAATGCAGGTATTGATATGTCTATGGTTCCTTATGAGTACGAAGAGTTTACAGACTTTCTATTTGAATTGGTACAAGAAGGCAAAGTAAAAATCTCTAGAATAGACGATGCTACTAGAAAGATTCTAAAATTAAAATTCGAATTAGGCTTATTTGAAACACCAGTTACTAATTACCAAGATTATCCAAATTTTGGTAGTAAACAAGCCAATAAATTGGCATATGAATCAGCATCCGAGTCCATAACGTTATTAAAAAATACTAATTCTATTCTTCCATTAAAAAAAGGATCGAAGATATTGGTTACAGGTCCTAATTCAAATACAATGAATTCCTTGAATGGGGCATGGACATATAACTGGCAGGGTAAATATACAGATATGTATGTAGATGGTATTCCTGCGAATTTGATGGCTACTTATGGAAAAGATGGAAAAAGCAAGGTTATCTTAGATAATCTTAATCCTAAAGCTTACAATACAATATATGAAGCATTTTCTAAATCTTATGGACCAGAAAATGTTAATTTTTTGCCTGGAGTATCCTATAAAAAAGACGGAGCTTTTTATGACATGAAAGAAGAGGATATTCAAAAAGTAGTCGATGCAGCTAAATACCACGATTATATTCTACTTTGTTTAGGGGAAAATTGTTATACAGAAAAACCTGGAGATTTGAATGACTTAAATCTTCATAAGTTACAGCTTAAGCTTGCCAATAAACTTTCTAAATGTGGAAAGCCTATTATTTTGGTTCTTAATATGGGGAGACCAAGATTAATTTCTGAAATAGAACCATTTATGTCAGCAGTTGTAAATATTTATTTACCTGGAAATTTAGGGGCAGATGCTTTAGTAGATGTCATTTCTGGACAGGTAAATCCATCTGGGAAATTGCCATATACTTATCCAGCTTTTCCTAATTCTCTTTCAACTTATTATTACAAGCCATCAGAAGTTCAAAACAACTCTCAAGGTGCTTATAATTATGTTGGAGAGTTAAATAATTTATATGAGTTTGGTTATGGACTAAGTTATACTTCTTATGAGTACAAGGACATA
>CAJIYZ010000128.1 GCA_905181675.1 Bacteroidetes bacterium MED-G20 | reverse complement strand
GTAGATTTTTAATTATAGGAGCATCTACAAGAGCTACAATTATGTTTACAATCCAAAATGAATGATAATAATCACTGGATAAAGTGTTTTTTTCTAAAAAATCTAACGTAAATTCTTGAGATTTTATTGCCTGTTTTTTTAAAAGCCTGTTTACAATTTTTGGACGTTGATTAATTGGTGTTTGTTTGTCTTTAAATTGTTGGTTTAGTTCATAGCAATTAATATTGTCTTTGAATTCAATACGGATAGGAACTAATTCACCTTGATTTTCATCAATCCAATTATTTATTTCTTGAAAACTTATTTCCTGACTATGAGCGTTTAATGTTAAAATTAATAATATGAAAAAACAGGTAAAGTTCTTCATATATGTCAAAAAATACTTGGAAATTCTATGGGATTGCTTTCATGCATTATATTATAGATCGCTTCTGTAATATCATTCAAACTAGGTTTTGAAAAATAATCACCATCTGTTCCATAAGCTGGTCTATGGTCTTTTGCAGTTAAGGTTACTGGCTGAGAATCTAAATGAAAATAGCCTTTTTGTTTGTTAATAACTTGGTCTAACATGAATGCAGTTGCTCCTCCCGGAACATCTTCGTCAATAAAAATAATCTTATTAGTTTTTGACAAAGAATTGCTAATTAAATGGTTTATATCAAAGGGTATAAGTGTTTGTATATCAATAAGTTCGCATGATATATTGTAGTTATTTAATTCCTTTACTGCTTCAAGACAAATATTGAAAGTTGACCCATAGCTAACTACTGTTATATCTTTTCCTTCCTCAACAATTTCAGGAATTCCTATAGGAGTTGTAAACTCACCATAGTTCGTAGGCTCATATTCTTTTACCCTGTAAGCATTCAAACATTCAATAACTAATGCTGGATCATCAGACTTAATTAATGTATTGTAAAAACCTGCAGCTTTTACCATATTTCTAGGTACACAGACTATAATTCCTCTTAAAAAGTTAATAATCCCTCCAAGTGGAGAACCAGCATGCCATACACCTTCTAATCTGTGACCTCTTGTTCTAACTATAAGCGGACATTTTTGAGTGCCTTTTGTTCTATAAGATAAAGTTGCAAGGTCATCACTCATGATTTGTATGCAATAAAGTAAATAGTCTAGATATTGTATTTCTGCAATTGGTTTTAAACCTCTTAATGCCATTCCAATACCTTGGCCTATAATTGTAGTTTCTCTTATCCCAGTATCAAAAACTCTTAGTTTACCAAATTCCTCCTGCATTCCCTCCATCACTTGGTTAACACCACCAATAATGCCAGTATCTTCACCAAAAGTTACTAATTCTGGATATTGGCTAAAAAGTTTTTGAAAATTGTTTTTCAAAATCACTCTTCCATCTACTTTTTGATCTGAAAATATTGCCTGAGAGGGTTTAACCTTTAAAGAGGATAGATTGGTTTCTATGTATAAATTAGAACTATAATTGTCGAATTCTGAATCTTTTTTAGTTTTAAACCAGTTCATTGCTGCTAATTTCTCATCGAAATTTTCTCCTCTAGTAATTAACATTGTTTTTCTAAAACTTGAAAAAACATCTTTCTTGATAGGTTCTCTTACTTTTTCTAGATCATTAATAATTTTAAGTATTTCTGATTTTTTAGAACTTTTACCTGCAATATTTTTTAGATGTAAAGCACATTCATTCAAACTTTCTTTAATTGGATTTAGAAATTCAGTCCATGCAACCTTAGATGCCATTTTCACTTCATTTTTACAATCTATTTCTATGGCTTTTAAATCTTCAATGCTACATAACGGATTACCAGTAGCATTTTCATTGCTAAGTATCCATTTTTTAAATTGAACAATACAGTCGTATTCTTTTTCCCAGGCTAATCTGTCTTTGGATTTATACCTCTCGTGAGATCCTGAAGTAGAATGGCCTTGCGGCTGTGTAATTTCTTCAACATGTACCAAGGATGGCTTATGGTGTTCTCTAGTAAAATTGACAGCTTCTTTGTAAGTGCTGTATAGTTCTGGATAGTTCCATCCATTGCATTTAAATATTTTTAAGCCATTGGATTGGTCTTTAATTTCAAAACCTAATAAAGCAGTTGAAATACTTTCTTTAGTAGTTTGGTATTTTTTAGGTACAGATATTCCATAACCATCATCCCAAACAGACATTACCACAGGAATTTCTAAAACACAAGCTGCATTCATAGACTCCCAAAAAACACCTTCAGATGTGCTGGCATCTCCGATGGTTCCAAATGCAACTTCATTTCCATTATTTGAAAATTTTTTAAAATCTTTTAAATCCTTATTTTGTCTATAAATTTTAGAAGCTAATCCAAGTCCTACAAGACGGGGCATTTGGGCTGCAGTACAGGAAATATCAGAAGAAGAATTTTTCTTAGCTGTTAAATCAAGCCAATTGCCATCTTGATCGATACTTTTTGTGGAAAAATGCCCTCCCATTTGTCTACCAGCTGAGTTAGGTTCTTTTTCCAAATCAGTATGAGCATATAATCCTGCAAAAAACTCTTGAATATTCAGCTCTCCAATAGCCATCATGAATGTTTGGTCTCTGTAATAGCCAGATCTAAAATCTCCGTTATTAAAGAATTTTGCCATTACTAATTGAGGTAATTCTTTCCCATCTCCAAAAATTCCAAATTTTGCTTTTCCTGTAAGAACTTCTTTTCTTCCTAAAAGAGATGCCTCTCTACTTAGACAAAGTATTCGGTAGTCATTGAGGATTTCACTGACAAATTGCTCTTTATTTAAATCTTTACTGCTCTTTGGCATTAATATTATAAGAATTTTTACAAAAATAACACTATTAAACAATTAAAAAAGTTGCATATTAAATTTATGATTTTTAAAGGTTAAATTTTAGGTTTATTATTTATAAATAAGTATTTATATTTAAAATAAAATTTATGTAAAATGAAAATATTTAAAATTTTAAATATTTTATTAATTATACTATTTCTATTTGGCTGCGATAGAAAATCTGTTGTTGAAAGCTTATCTTTTTTAATAGTAATTAACCAAGATGCAAATGGATTTAATTATGAAATTGTCGAAAATGATCCAACCGGTTTAAGACTTTACAGTTTAAAAAACGGATTAAAAGTTTATTTGGGTATAAATAATGAAGAACCAAAAACACAAACATTGATCGCTGTCCGTGCAGGATCTACCTATGACCCAGAAGATAATACCGGTTTTGGACTTCGATGCTTTAAGAAAATAAGGAACTTTAAAGGATTTAGATATTGAATATCTTTTTAACTATAATTAATATGATTTTTCAATTAACAGATTGTGTATATTTGAATAAAACAGAACATAAATAATGAAATTACTTGAAGGGAAAACAGCAATTATCACTGGTGGAAGTAGAGGTATTGGCAAAGGAATAGCTTTAGTTTTTGCACAACATGGAGCAAATATTGCTTTTACCTATAGTTCGTCTGTAGAATCTGCTAAATCTTTAGAAAAAGAGCTAAGTATTCACGGAGTTAAAATTCAAAGCTATCAAAGTAATGCTGCTGACTATAATGAATCCCAAGATTTGGTTGAAAATGTATTAACAGATTTTGGTTCCATAGATGTTTTAGTAAACAATGCAGGTATTACCAAAGACAATTTATTAATGCGAATGGGTGAAGAAGACTTTGATAAAGTCATTGAAGTCAACTTGAAATCTGTTTTTAATATGACTAAAGCTGTTCAGAGAACCATGCTTAAACAACGAAAAGGTTCTATAATCAATATGAGTTCTGTAGTTGGAGTAAAAGGAAACGCAGGCCAATCCAATTATGCTGCTTCTAAAGCCGGAATTATTGGTTTCTCCAAATCTATTGCCCTTGAGTTAGGTTCTAGAAATATAAGAAGCAATGTAATTGCTCCTGGATTCATTGAAACTGAAATGACTGCAAAATTAGATGAAAAAACAGTAGATATTTGGAGAAATTCAATTCCTCTTAAAAGAGGAGGTTCTCCAGAAGATGTGGCAAACGCTTGTGTTTTTTTAGCAAGTGATTTAAGTGCTTATATAACTGGACAGATTTTGAATGTTGATGGTGGCATGTTAACCTAATTTACTATTGTTGAGTACAATTATTTTTGATTTCCCTTTTTATCTTATTTTTATTTTTGTTGCAATTGGATTTGCATTCAGTCTTTTACTATACAATAATGAAAGAAAACAAAAATATTTTTCCACCAATATTCTTTACATATTATTTCTTTTAAGATGGCTTACTTTTATTTCTATAAGTGTTTTTTTATTAAGACCTAAAATTATAAAATCAGAGCTTGTAGAAGAAAAACCAATTCTTTTGTTTGCACAAGACAATTCTAAAAGTATTTTATCTAATGAAGATTCAGTTTTTTTTAAGAGTTCTTATGAAGATTCTATCTATAGAAAATTGGAAGAGTTAAATAAATTTTATGATTTAAGAACATGTGTTTTTGGACAAAAAATCCTAAAAGACACTTCATTCTCTTTTGTAGATAATTCCACCAATTTTGGTGAATTATATGATTTTATAAATAATAAGTACCACGGAACCAACTTAACTGATGTCATTGTTGCTTCTGATGGTATAGTAAATATGGGTAAAGACTTACCATACTTATCTATTTCTCCTTCAATCTCTGTTAATACAATTACTCTTGGAGATACTATGAAATACGACGATATTAAAGTTAAAACAGTTAACAACAATAAATATGCTCTTTTGGGCAATGATTTCCCAATAGAAATTTCCTTGTTTTGTAATGAATCTTTTGATGATGTCAAAATTCACCTGTATTCGGGAAATAAACTTATTCAAGAAAAGAAATTTAAAAGTTTAAATAAAGGACTTACTAATTTAACTTTAATCAATAAAGCCGACGAAAAGGGGATTAAGAATTTTAAAGTAGTAGTTAGTTCAAGAAAAGCCGATAAAAATTTATTAAATAATTCTAAAAGAACTTCCATTGAAGTAATAGACTACTCTCAAAAGATATTGATATTAACCTCTTGTTCACACCCAGATATTTCAGCTATGAATTGGGCATTGGAAGACCAATTGAAATCTAAAGTTACCACCTTTCAAATTGATCAGTTTACTGAAAATATTACTGATTTTGATTTGTTGGTTTTTTATAAACCATCTCAAAGTAAACCCCTTATGAAAGTAGTTGAAAAAAGTAGACAGTTAGAAATACCTTCTTTAGTTGTTTTAGGATCAGAAATTAAAACCAATGCTTCTGAAAATCTCCTTTTTGGATTAAAACAAAATAAATTTAAAGGTGCCAACGAGGTGGAAGCTCTATTGAATGAAGATTTTAAATCTTTTGGTTTTGGAGAGAAATGGCTGAATTTAATTTCTGAATTCCCACCTCTCTCAGTACCTTTTTCAATAGATTATAATCTTGTTTCTAGTGCAAATATTTTAGTGTATCAATCCGTCAATAATTTAAAAATGCCTTATCCATTAATTTATTTTTTCAATAATAGAAATGTTAAACATGGAGTAATAATTGGTGAAGGAATATGGAGATGGAAAATGGCCGAATATAAATTGAATAATAATGCCAATACATTCAAAGATTTTTTCAGGAAAATAGTTCAATATTTAAAAAAAATAGATAAAAAATCCAGATTAAATTCTTTAGTTCCAAAGAACAATTCCCAAAATAAACCTCTATATATTTATGCTGAGTACTACAATGAATTAATGGAAATTGAAGCTGAAGCAGACATTATATTTTCCTACAAAGACTCCACGGGAAAGGAATATTTTAAAAACTTAATTTCTAGAGATAATTTTTACGATCTTAAATTAACTGGATTACCTATTGGTAATTATAGTTACAAAATAACTGTAGAAGATGCAATTGAACAAATACTAAGTTCTGGTGAATTTTCAATTATTCCTTCAAATATTGAAAAATTAAATACTGTATCAAATCCTAAAAAATTAGCAGTTCTAAATCAAAATGGAAGAACTTATACGTTTTCGGAAATTCAAATATTAATAGACAAACTTAAGTTAGCTAACAAGGATAAAATCAAGACCCATTTAGAACAAAAGCAAAAGGATCTCATTAACTATAAGTGGCTTCTTATGCTTTTGATACTTCCATTTTCAGAATGGTTTTTAAGAAAAAATAAAGGTCTTTTATAGATTAGTATAAATCTTGATCTAGCTCATCAAAATCATTGAAATTATCTTCGTCAGATTCATTTAGAATATCCTCAATATCGGAAAGGTTACTATCGTCTTCTTCTATGGGGCTTAAGTCACTTTTTTTAGGTTCGTATTCTCCTAATTTGTGAAGAATTTGTAAGTTTTCGCCGTCTTCTATATTACTTTCCTTTAAAATCTCCACATAAAATATATTCATATTAAGAAAATCATTTACATATAAGAATTTCAATTTCTTATCTTTAAATACTTCTTTTACAGTGATAGATTCCATGAATTTAACTACTTCGTCTTCCCCCATGTTCATATTCATTAAGGTGATTTCTTCTCCTTTGTCCCATTCATTGTTGCTGTAGAAAAAAGAAGACATTTCTAATTTGTCAAGATGAAAATTTTCTACTAAGAAATCATGAATTATCATAAAGTTACTCTCTTTATGAATTCTTATGTCTGCAAATATATCTTCTTTAGTATCTGCTACGACTCTTATGTCTAACGAGTTATTTTTCAATTATTCCAATTTCTTTAGCCTTAATAAGCAAATAGTCATATGCTTCTTGGTAGCTGTTTTTAATTATACCATCTAAAATAGCATTTTTTATAGATTCTTTAAGAATACCAACTTCTTTGCAAGGTTTAATATTAAAAGTCTCCATTATTTCTTTTCCACCAATTGGCGGTTGCCAATTTTTTATTTTATCTCTGTCTTCTAAATCTCTTAGTTTTTTCTTAACCTGCTCAAACCTATTTAAATATTTGATTTTTTTCTCTTTATTTTTAGAAGTAATATCAGATTGACATAATGTCATTAAATCCTCCAAATCATTTCCTGCTTCAAACAATAACCTCCTTAAGGCAGAATCAGTTATACTTTCATTAGTAAGAGATATTGGTCTTAAATGCAACAAAACTAACTTTTGGACATATTTCATTTGATGGTCTAAAGGAAGTTTTAATTTTCTAAATATGTTGGGTACCATTCTTGCTCCTTTGTCTTCATGCCCATGAAATGTCCAACCTTGTTTAGTATTAAATCTTTTAGTATTTGGTTTTGCTATGTCATGAAGTAAAGCGGCCCATCTAAGCCATAAATTACCTTTACTGTATGGTAGAATGTTGTCAAGCACTTTTAAGGTGTGGTAGAAGTTGTCTTTGTGACTTTTACCTTCTAAAATATCTACACCTTTTAACAATTGAAATTCCAAAAAAATTAATTTCAACAATCCAGTTTCTTCTAAAAGCTTAAATCCTTTGGAAGGTTGATCACTTAGTATTATTTTATTTAGTTCTTCTGTTATTCTTTCTTGTGCTACAATACTTATTCTATCTGCGTTTTTTTGAATGGCTTTTAAAGTTGAACTCTCGATATTGAAATCAAGTTGTGAAGAGAATCTAATTGCTCTCATCATTCTCAAAGGATCATCTGAAAATGTGATGTCTGGGTCTAATGGTGTTTTTAATACTTTTTCATTCAAATCCTGAGTTCCATTGAAAGGATCAATAAATTCACCATAATCCTTTTTATTTAGTGATATAGCCAATGCATTAATGGTGAAATCTCTTCTGTTTTGATCTTCTTCTATAGTTCCATCTTCAACTACTGGATTTCTAGAATTTTTTCTGTAACTTTCTTTTCTGGCGCCAACAAATTGAACCTCAATTTCACCAACATTAATCATGGCTGTTCCAAAATTCTTAAAGATTTTAACTGGCGAGCAATTTAAAACTTTAGCAGTTTTTTTAGCGAGTTCAATACCACTTCCCAGAGTTACTATGTCAATGTCTTTGGTTTCTCTTTTAAGAATTTGATCTCTTACATATCCTCCAATAACAAATGCTTGTTGGTCAATTTTACCAGCAACATTTGAAATAGTTTTAAAGATTTTTTCTGATCCTAAAAGATCACCGTATTTATTTTCTGAGATATTCAATTTTACCTTTATTGATTTTTATTACTTCAGATGGTTTTCCAGAAGATTTCACTTCAAAATTAAGAATTAGATCTACAGAATTTAAAATTGACTGAGAAATATTATCTAAACTTTTTGGGAATTCATTTCCGCTAATATTAGCAGAGCTAGAAATAATTGGAGAATTAAGTTTATTTATAATTTTTTTTAATTCATTTAATGGGGTAACTCTAAATGAAATCTCATTTAATTCATTGGCTAGAAAGCTGTATTTACTTTTACAATTGGGGTAAATAATAGTAGGAGGGAAGTCGTAGTTTTTAATTAAGTCCAAGTCTTTAAAGTCTAAATCTTCTATATAATTTGAAATTTTATCCACCTGATCAATTAAATTGATAAAAGGCATATTGTAAGGTCTGTTTTTAATTTCATAAACTCTTTTAACACTTTTTTTAATAATTGATTTACAACCTAAGGCCCAAATTGTTTCTGTTGGGTAAAGAATAATTCCACCTTTATTAAGAACTTCAACAGCTGAATCAATATTAGAAGTATTAAAATTATTAGACCAAACTTTTGTAGACATCAATAAGTTGTTTTGAAATTTTATTTGGTTTAAAGTTTTCGGCATGTTTTAGGCCTTCCTTAATCATAGATTTTCTTAATTCATTATTGGTAAGACATTCTTCAATTTGAAATGCAAATTCTTCGCTGTTTTCTGAATTAATGTACTTACTGTAATCTCCACCTGCTTCTTTAAAACAACTCCCTTTGCTACTAATGACGGGTGTTTTGCAATTAAGTGCTTCAAGGATAGGAATCCCAAAACCCTCAAATAACGAAGGATAAAGAAATAACGACGAAAGAGTGTAAATTATTGGCAATTCATCCATAGAAACATCTTCTAAAAAAATAATCTTTTTACTGTCAAAATTCATTTTTTTCATTTGGATTTTTAGAAAATTCATATACTGTGTTTTCTTTCCAACTACTACTAAAGGAACGTCAACCTTCATTACATTCATTGCATTGATTATTGATATTAAATTTTTTCTAGTTTCTATGGTTCCCACATTGAGCATAAATTCATTGGGAAGATTAAATTTTGTCTTTGTAACGTCCATGGCTTCTTTAGAATATTCTTTTCTAAAGTTTTCGTGGCAGCTCTGGTAAATAACTTTTATATTTTCAGGTTTTACTTTGTAAAACTCTACGATATCTTGTTTTGTTTGCTCACTAATTGCGATTGTTAGATCCGCATGTTTAACAGCATATTTATACTTAATATTGTATATTTTCCTATCAATACTTCTGTAATTTCTTGGATACCTTTTAAAAATTAAATCATGGATAGTAACTATGTAAGGAATTTTCTTGTTTTTAACTCTTGGAATCTCATTGCTTAAACCATGGTATATATCAACACCATTTTTAATGATGGATTTTTCCATATTTATAGTTCTCCACAATCCTTTAAAAGTTTTATTTAGTTTGTTATGAGGAAATACAGAGGAAGTATTGTCATAATTACTTAAGAAATCTAGTCTTGAATTTTCAGAATCTTTTGGAGCAAAAAGATAGTACTCATTTTCAGAATATTCTTTAATTAAGTGCTCTATTAAGCCTCTACTGTAGTTGCCTAATCCAGTAAAATTTTGATATGCTCGTTTGGCATCAAAACCTATTTTCATTCCGTAAATTTATTTTAATTTATTAAAGTATAATCAAACAGTGACTTCAAATTCTCTTAATACTTCATTTAGAGATGTTTTAAGATCTGTACTCTCTTTACGCTCACCAATAATTAATGCGCATGGAACATGATAATCTCCAGCTTTGAACTTTTTGCTGTATGAACCAGGAATTACTACTTTTCTTTCTGGAACAATTCCTCTGTATTCTACTGGATTAGATTGAGTAACATCAATTACTTTGGTAGATTTGGTAATAACTACATTTGCCCCTAAAACTGCTTCTTTTCCTATTCTTGCACCTTCAACAATTATACATCTTGAACCAATAAATGCATTATCCTCAATAATCACTGGTGATGCCTGTAAGGGCTCTAAAACCCCTCCTATTCCAACCCCGCCACTTAGATGAACATTCTTTCCGATTTGTGCACAAGAACCAACTGTAGCCCATGTGTCTACCATTGTTCCAGTATCTACATATGCACCTATATTTACATAGGATGGCATCATTATAACATTTTTAGCTAAAAATGATCCGTATCTAGCAACCGCATGAGGAACAACTCTAACACCCTTGGAAGCATAATTGCTTTTTAGTTTCATTTTATCGTGAAACTCAAAAGGCCCAACTTCAATTGTTTCCATTTTTCTAATTGGAAAGTACAACACTACAGCTTTTTTTATCCATTGATGGGTTTCCCATTTATCGTTAATTTTTTCTGCAACTCTTAACTCACCAGCATCTAGCTTAGCAATTACTTTTTCTATGGCATTGACAGTTAGCTCATTTTTTAATAAATCTCTATTTATCCATGCTTGGTTGATTGTATTCTCTAAATCCATATATGCAAATATCACAATTAATTTAAATGGTTTTGTTTTATAGGATTATATTTGAAAAATGAATCAAATATTGGCTTTGGATTACGGACTAAAAAGAACAGGCATTGCATATGCTGAAAATCCATTATTTATTGCTCATGCATTATGTACGGTTAAAACACATGATTTATTGATTTTCATAGAGGATTATTTACTAAAAAACAAGGTTTCTAAAATAGTAATAGGAGAACCAAAATCTCTAAGTGGGGGGCAAACTCATTCTAGCGAAATAGTTCAGATATTTTTCAAAAAAATAACCACATCATATCCAGATATTGAAATAAAACTTTACGACGAAAGGTTTACTTCAAAAATTGCAATGCAAACGGTTCTGGGTTCAGGTATAAAAAAAATGAAAAGAAGAAATAAGGAAAACTTAGATAAAATATCTGCTGTTATTATTTTACAAGATTATTTAACATCTGTAGATTTTTACAAATCGTCAAATACATAAATAACCTCATCCTTTTTTTTCATTAAGTAATGTTCTCTTGCAAACTTTTCAAGAGCAAATTTATTGGTAGTTAATTGTTTTGTTTTTTCTTTAATCTGCAATATCTCTTTTTGCTTTTTAGTGTTTTCTATCTCTAAAAAGTGAAGCTCTTGCTTCATTTTGTATAATTTATAAAAAGTAGTATCGTCAATTAGTAGAAGAATAAAAATTAACATAGCAGTGGATATAAAGTATCTATTGTTTAATGCATTAATTTTTTTCACACTACAACAATAGTAAATACTTTAAAATTTTATTTTTTAATATAACTTCTTTTTGAACAAAACAATGTTGGTCTGTAAGTTGATTTCCGATGACAAATTTACAATATGGTTAAATTAGGCAGTACTGATTAAGACATTATGTCATAAATTTGTGATTATAGCCAATTGGCATATAGTTTGAAGTCGTATTAAAAAATTAAATAAAATGCAAAAAGGATCCATAAACGTACAAAGCGAAAATATTTTTCCAATTATCAAAAAATTTCTTTATTCTGATACGGAGATATTTCTAAGAGAATTAGTTTCAAATGCAGTAGATGCTTCACAAAAGCTAATTACTTTATCCAACGCTGGAGAGTATAAAAAGGAAGTGAAAAACTTAAAAGTTGAAGTTATTTTAGATTCGAAGAAAAAAACACTTACTATTAGAGATCATGGTATAGGAATGACTCAAGACGAGGTGAATAAATACATTAATGAAGTCGCTTTCTCTGGAGCAGAAGAATTTCTTGAACAATATAAGGATAAGGATCCCAAATCTATAATTGGTCATTTTGGACTTGGTTTTTATTCTTCGTTTATGGTTTCTAGTAAGGTTCAAATTCAAACATTATCCCATAAAGATGGATCAAAAGCTGTTCAGTGGGAATCTAAAGGAGACCCTACCTTTGAATTAAAAGAAATTAAAAAAGAAAATAGAGGAACAGATATTATACTTCATATTGATAAAGATTCTAAAGAGTTTTTAGAAGAAAATAGAATTACAGGAATTTTAAATAAGTACTGTAAATTTCTTCCTGTTGATATAGAATTTGGAACTAAAACAGAATCTATTGACGATCCTAAAGGAAAAAAAGACAAAGATGGAAATGTAGAGAAAATTAGTGTGGATGTTCCAAATATTATTAATAATCCATCTCCAGCATGGATAAAAAAGCCTGCTGATTTAAAGTTAGAAGATTACAAATCTTTTTACAGTGAATTGTATCCATTTACAGAAGAACCTCTTTTTCATATTCATTTAAATGTAGATTATCCATTTAATTTAACTGGAATTCTGTATTTCCCAAAACTTAAAAACCAGATTGAATTACAAAAAAATAAGATTCAACTTTACAGTAATCAAGTTTTTATAACAGATTCTGTTGAAAATATAGTTCCTGAGTTTTTAACTCTTTTACACGGAGTTATTGATTCTCCAGATATACCCTTAAATGTTTCAAGGTCTTATTTACAAAGCGATAGTAATGTTAGAAAAATTTCCAACCATATAACTAAAAAAGTTGCAGATAAGCTTTCGGGTATGTTTAAAAAAGACAGAAAAGATTTTGAAAACAAATGGGATGATATTAATGTTTTCATTCAGTACGGAATACTTACAGATGAAAAGTTCCATGAAAAAGCCAAGCCATTTAGTTTGCTTAAGAATGCAAAAGATGAGTATTTTACCGCGGAAGAATACAAGGAAAAAGTAAAAGCTGCTCAGACAGATAAAAATGACAAATTAGTTTTTCTTTATACTCACGATAAAGAAGAGCACCATTCATTGATTGAATCAGCTCATAAAAAAGGGTACGATGTTTTAATTTTGGATGGACCTCTTGCTTCACATTACATATCTAAAACCGAACAAGATTTAGGTGCTTCATTTGCAAGAGTTGATGCTGATACTATTGATAATATAATTTCTAAAGAAGAAAATATACCTTCAAAATTGTCTAAAGAACAAGAAGAGTTGCTAAAGCCAATTTTTGAAGAAATAGTTGAAAAGGATAAATACACAGTTCAGGTTGAAAGCCTAAGTGAAACAGAAAAACCAGTTTTAATTACCCAAAGCGAATTCATGAGAAGAATGAAGGAACAACAAGCTGCTGGTGGAGGTGGAATGAATATGATGGGGGTAATGCCAGAAATGTATAACCTTGTTGTAAATACCAATCATCCATTAATTTCCAAAGTAATAGATGCAAAAGATGAAAACCAAAAAGTTTTAGCAAAGCAGGCTCTAGATTTAGCTCTTTTGTCACACGGCATGTTAAAAGGTAAAGAATTAAGTGATTTTGTAGAAAGAAGTTTTGAATTGATTTAAAGTGTTAATAGGAATTGGAGGTTTAGTAGGTGGTGTACTCGGTTTTTTTGCAACCAGAAGTTTATTTGGTGCATTTCTAGGCTATTTTATTGGTTCTAGTTTCGACAAGTTTACTTCCGGTAATTCTAAATCTTCCAGTTCTTACAATTTTAGGGGAGGGTCTTATTCTAATGACGCTAGTTATTATTCATCTCGAATAACACAGAACGACTTTGCTACAGCTCTTCTTGTTCTTTCTGGAGCAGTAATGAAAGCGGATGGCAAAATATTAAAATCTGAGCTAGATTATGTTAGAGATTTTTTTAGACAACAATTTTCTCCCCAACTTTCAGCAAAATACATCAGTGACTTTAAGGATATTTTAAAAAAGAATTTTGTTCTTATTGAGATTTGCACGACTATAAATAATAGTATGCCCTTAAGGCAAAGATCTTTACTTATTCAATATTTGTTTGGAATCGCTCAGGCGGATGGCAATGTTTCAGATTCTGAGATGAAAGTAATTCAAAAAATTGCTTCCTATTTTAGGATTTCAAAAATGGAATTCGAACAAATAAAATCCCTATTCTATAAAGATGTTTCGAGTTCCTATAAAGCATTGGGAATTGAAGAGTCAGCAACTGATGATGAAATTAAAAAAGCATACCGTAAAATGGCAGTTAAACACCATCCAGATAAATTTAATCAACTAGGTGAGGAACAGCAGTTAGCGGCCAAGAAAAAATTTCAAAAAATTCAAGAAGCTTACCAACATCTAAAAAAAGAAAGAGCCATAAAGTAGATGAAAGATTTTTATAATATCTTTTTAAAACACTATTGGATAATATTCTTTTTAATTTTTTTATGGTTAATTCATTTTTCAAATCTTCATTTTAGTCTAAATCTATATCAACTTGGCATTTTCCCTAGAACTCTAGATGGGTTATGGGGAATTATTTTTGCTCCTTTAGTACATTCTTCTTCTGATAACAACCATTTAATTAACAACTCAGTTCCATTTTTAATACTTACTTGGGCTATGTTTTATTTTTATCGTCCTATCGCTTGGAGAGTTTTGTTTTTTTCATGGATCATAACTGGGTTAAGTGTTTGGGTTTTTGGCAGAAATTCTTTCCATATTGGAATTAGTGGAGTTATTTATAGCCAATTGTTTTTTTTATTTTTTAGTGGTGTTTTCAGGCAAGATTCAAGACTATTAACTGTTGCTCTTTTAGTAGTTTTTATTTACGGAAGTATGTTGTGGGGCATATTCCCTTATGATTGGAAAATAAGCTACGAAAGCCATCTTTCAGGAGCTATTGTAGGAGTTATTTTATCGAGATTTTACAGAAAAGAAAATGCAACTTTTATTAAACCGAAAACTCAATGGGAAATAGAGGAGGATTTAGGGATAGAATCAGATGACTTAGATGGTGCTTGGAAACAAAATCTAGAAGATTAACCTTCTTTAGATTTTGATTTCTTTTTTACTTCATCTAGAGCAACTATAATTTCTTCTTTCTTTTTATCAAAATCAATTTTAATAAGATCTCCTTCTTTTACCTTTTTTTGAATAATTTTTTCTGCTAAAGGGTCTTCAATATACTTCTGAATGGCCCTGTTTAGTGGTCTTGCACCATATTTTTCATCAAAACCTTTTTCAGCGACATATTCTTTAGCATTTTTAGTTAATTCAACTTTATAACCAAGAGAATTTATACGATTGAATAATTTATCTAGTTCAATATCAATAATTTTTAGAATATCTTTTTTATCTAAGGAATTAAAAATAACTACATCGTCAATTCTGTTAAGAAACTCAGGAGCAAATGCTTTTTTAAGAGCACTTTGAATAACCCCTTTTATATTGTCTTGGTCGTTTTCAGCTCTTGTTTTTGTCCCAAATCCAACACCAGTTCCAAAATCTTGAAGTTGTCTAGCTCCTATATTAGAAGTCATAATTATTATAGTGTTTTTAAAATCTATAGTTCTTCCCAAACTATCGGTCATTTTACCATCGTCAAGAACTTGAAGAAGTAAATTAAAAACATCGGGATGTGCTTTCTCAATTTCATCAAGTAAGATGATAGAGTAAGGTTTTCTTCTGACTTTTTCAGTTAATTGACCACCTTCTTCATATCCTACGTATCCTGGAGGTGCTCCAATTAATCTAGAAACTGCAAACTTCTCCATGTATTCGCTCATGTCTATTCTAATTAGTGATTCTTCACTATCAAATAGATATTTTGCTAAAACCTTACATAGTTGTGTTTTTCCTACACCAGTTGGACCGAGAAATATAAATGAACCTACGGGCTTATTTGGGTCTTTTAAACCTGCTCTATTTCTTTGAATAGCTTTTACTACTTTGGTAATTGCTTCGTTTTGCCCAATGACAGTTCCATTCATAGAGTCAACCATTTTCATTAATTTACCACTTTCTTTTTCTGCCACCTTTTGAACGGGTATTCCGGTCATCATTGCTACTACTTCTGCTACATCTTCATCGGTTACTTCTTGCCTATGGGATTTACTTTCTTCCTCCCATTTATTTTTCGCATTTTCAAGCTCTTCGTTCAATTTTCTTTCTGAGTCTCTTAGCCTTGCTGCTTCTTCGTATTGTTGACTTCTAACTACTTTATTTTTAAGTTCTTTAACGTCCTCTATGTTTTTTTCAATAGTTATTATTGATTTAGGAACATTGATATTGGTGATATGAACTCTCGAACCAACCTCGTCTAAAGCGTCAATTGCTTTATCTGGAAGGTGACGATCGGAAACATATCTTTCAGTTAAGTGAACACAGGACTTTATAGCCTCTACTGAATATGTGACGTTGTGATGATCCTCGTATTTTCCTTTAATATTTTCTAATATTTGAAGGGTTTCCTCAACAGTTGTAGGTTCTACAAGTACTTTTTGAAAACGTCTTTCCAATGCGCCATCTTTTTCAATAAATTGTCTGTACTCGTCTAGAGTAGTTGCTCCAATACACTGAAGTTCTCCTCTTGCTAAGGCAGGTTTGAACATATTTGAAGCATCTAATGAGCCAGATGCGCCACCTGCGCCAACTATAGTATGAATTTCATCAATAAATAAAATAATATCCGGGGATTTTTCTAATTCATTCATCACTGCTTTCATTCTTTCCTCAAACTGTCCTCTGTATTTAGTACCCGCAACTAAAGATGCAAGATCGAGAGATATAATTCTTTTGTTAAAAAGCACTCTAGATACCTTCCTTTGAGTTATTCTAAGGGCCAATCCTTCAGCTATAGCAGACTTGCCAACTCCGGGTTCACCAATTAAAAGCGGATTGTTCTTTTTTCTTCTTGAAAGAATTTGGGATACTCTTTCAATTTCTTTTTCACGGCCAACAATTGGGTCTAGTTTGTCGTCTTCTGCAAATTTTGTTAAATCACGTCCAAAATTATCTAAAACAGGAGTTTTTGACTTACTGTCAGATGTTTTTTTAGTGCTACTACTTGAAAAACTATCTTCTTTTTCCATGTCATCTTCATCTGCTGATTCAGGAAATTTAGATTCTGGGAGGACTTCGGGCTTATATCCAGAATCCATCATGATATCTAACTCTTCTTTAATTGCCTCGTAATTTAAATTGTGTTCTTTTAAAAGCGAAGAGGCTATATTGTTGTCTTCTTTTAGTATAGATAATAGCAAATGCTCAGTACCAATCATGTTGCTTTTAAATAGTTTGGCCTCCAAGTAAGTGATTTTTAAAACTTTTTCAGCTTGTTTTAATAGTGGAATATTACCTGAGCTTTTAAGTTCAGATATTTGACCAGAATCTAACTTTGATTCTAATTTTTTTCTTAAATCTTTTGAGTTTATCCCTGAGGATTCAATCATTTTCATTGCGACACCTTCTCCTTCTCTTATTATTCCTAGTAGGAGATGTTCAACTCCTATATAGTCGTGGCCTAATCTTAAGGCTTCTTCTCGGCTGTAACTAATTACTTCTTTGACTCTGGGTGAAAATTTTGCGTCCATATATTATCAAAATTAATATTGTTTTTCACATTTAAAACATTCGTTTAGAATTTAATCAACAACAATTTTGTTAATTGTTCATAATATTTGCTTTTCGCACATGTTTTTGTGGATAAATGTTTAATAAAACACTTGTAATTATTCTTAAAGAAATGATACTTTCGTCAAGATTAAATTTTTTTTAAAACAAACACTATGAGCGAAGAGAGCGGTGAAAGGATAATCAATGTTAGTATTGAGGATGAAATGAAGACAGCTTACATTGATTATTCAATGTCGGTAATTGTTTCAAGAGCACTCCCAGACGTAAGAGATGGTTTGAAGCCTGTCCATAGAAGAGTTCTTTTTGGAATGCTTGAGCTAGGAGTGAGATCCAATAGTTCATTTAGAAAATCAGCAAGAATAGTTGGAGATGTTTTAGGGAAGTATCATCCTCATGGTGATTCTTCAGTTTACGATACTATGGTTAGAATGGCTCAGCACTGGTCTTTAAGATATCCATTGGTAGATGGCCAAGGTAATTTTGGTTCTGTTGATGGAGATAGTCCAGCAGCTATGAGATACACTGAAGCCCGTCTTAAAAAGACTGCGGAAGAATTGCTTTCAGATTTAGAAAAGGATACTGTTGATTTTTCCCCAAATTTTGACGATTCTCTTACCGAGCCAACTGTTTTACCTACTCGTATACCAAATCTATTAGTAAATGGGTCTTCTGGAATTGCTGTAGGAATGGCTACTAATATGGCGCCACATAATTTGACAGAAGTAATTGATGGCACAATCGCCTACATAAACAACAAAGAAATTGACATAGATGGATTAATGGAATATATCAAAGCTCCAGACTTTCCTACTGGTGGAACTATCTATGGATATGAAGGTGTTAAAAATGCTTTCCATGAAGGCAAGGGTAGGATTGTGATGAGAGCAAAAGCTGCCATCGAAGAAATTAGAGAAAATAGAGAAGCAATAATTGTTACTGAGATTCCATATCAGGTAAATAAAGCAGATATGATTCAAAAAACTGCTTCTTTAGTGAATGAAGGTAAGTTAGTTGGTATTTCTGAAATCAGAGATGAATCTGACAGAAATGGAATGAGAATTGTTTATGAAATTAAAAGAGATGCAATTCCAAACGTAGTATTAAACAAATTATACAAATATACTTCTTTACAGACCTCATTTTCAGTGAATAACATTGCTCTTGTTAAAGGTAGGCCAGTTGTTTTAAATTTAAAAGATTTAATTGTCCATTTTGTTGATCATAGACATGAAGTTGTTACTAGAAGATCTAAGTTTGAACTTAAAAAAGCAGAAGATAGAGCCCACATTTTAGAAGGTTTAATTATCGCATCTGACAATATTGACGAGGTTATAGCACTTATCAGAGGTTCAAAGAGCCCTGATGAAGCTCGTGAGAAATTGATTAGTAAATTTAAATTATCTGATCTTCAATCTAGGGCTATTGTCGAGATGAGATTAAGACAATTAACAGGATTAGAGCAAGATAAATTAAGAGCTGAATACAACGATTTATTAAAGGTTATTGAAGATTTAAAAGACATTCTTAACAGAGAAGATAGAAGAATGGATATTATTAAAGACGAGTTAGAAGAAGTTAAGAAGAAATTTGGCGATGAAAGAAGATCAGTCATCGAATATTCTGCCAATGAAATGAAAATTGAGGATTTAATCCCCAATGCTGAAGTTGCAATTACAATTTCCCATGCTGGATATATTAAAAGAACAAGTCTCAATGAATATAAAGTCCAAAATAGAGGAGGAGTAGGTTCAAAAGGATCTTCTACGAGAGAAAAAGATTTCTTACAGGAGTTATTTGTTGCAACTAACCATAATTGGTTGTTGATTTTCACAGAAAAAGGGAAATGTTTTTGGATGAGAATATTTGAAGTTCCTGAGGGTAATAAAGCTGCAAAAGGAAGGGCTATTCAAAACCTCATTAATATTGAACAAGATGATAATGTGAAAGCATATGTTGTTGTAAAAGACATTAAAAATGAAGAATACACTACAAATAATTTTATTGTAATGTGTACTAAAAAAGGTATTATCAAAAAAACCAGTCTTGAAGCCTATTCTAGACCAAGAACAAACGGTATAAATGCTATTGGAATTAGAGAAGGTGACGAACTTCTAGAAGCACGACTCACTAATGGAAACAGTGAAATATTAATGGCTATTAATTCAGGTAGAGCTATTAGATTTAATGAATCTAAAGTTAGATCCATGGGAAGAACTGCTTCTGGTGTTAGAGGCATTACATTAGCTTCAACTGATCAAGTAATTGGAATGGTTTGTGTAGAAGATTTCTCTAGAACAATAATGGTAGTTTCTGAAAATGGTTTTGGTAAAAGAACACTACTTAATGACGCTGAAACAAATGAACCAATTTACAGAATCAC
>CAJIYZ010000127.1 GCA_905181675.1 Bacteroidetes bacterium MED-G20 | reverse complement strand
TTTTCTTCAATAGAAAGACCATAACCCACCGTAAAATAATGGATAATATTCTTTCCGAAATCAGATTCAAAGCCTGCAAGCGGAGCTCCAGTTGTTTTTCTTATTTGAAAGAATCCAGACCCGTCATTGTTGGCAAAGAAATCTAATCCATCTTCTCCTGTATCGTCCAATTCAAGCTGGTAACAACCAGTGGCTAAGTTAACAGTATCTTTATGTAAAGTATTGCTTTGAAAATTAGTCTTTGAAAAGACAATATTCCCATTTACATCTCTAATGTAAAGTTTGGTTTCATTAGCTGCTAAGTTGGTTCTAGTCCAAAGAACTATACCTTCTGGATATACAGGGGGAACATCAAAAGTAGTGTGATAATGGTTGTTTTCTAGGCATTCATCGGCTATTCCGTTTACTTGCATAACTTCCACATGAAAATCCTTACAAAATCGGGCATAGGCCCAAAATGATTGACTAGGAATTGGTAATTCTACTTCAATTTCTTGGTCAAATGCTAACTGACCTGTCCAAGATAAAGTTTCATGAGGCCCTCCACAAATCCAATAATCTATTTGAGCGGAAACTAAGTCCTGCTGACCTGAATTTTTTAATAAAATTCGAGGTTGGTCGCATATTGGATTTATTCTACTGTGGAATTCCCATTTGTTCGGAGCTAATACATCAGTAATTCCTGCATCGTTTTGAAAATTATAATCTCCATAAGAAACTAGTTGTACAGTTGTTCTATAATTCCCTTCCATTCCACCACTAGTAACTTCCATTCCGTAATCAATATTTACCGATGTATCTCCTGGAGAAATAAAAGGAGTGATTTCGTGATCGTAAGTTGTTCCAAAAGTTCCTGGACACCACCCTGCTCTATCGTAAAGCCATGTTCCTCCTTGAGCCATTACAGGGTTGTCAGAACATTCTTTCCAGTTAAGCCACTCAAACTGTTTGGTGCCATTAACTTTTAAATGGTGGTATTTTGGACAAAATTCTGCGCAATTTTGAAATCCTCCAAACCAATGTCCAGTGGTTCTTGTTTTTGCTTTAAAATTGCTAGCGTTAGGCAATAGAGGAATATCAACTGCGGGCAAGGAAATGTCATTGGCAATGTTAGCGTGTCCATAATCTCCTCTCCAGATGGTTTTAAAGTCCAGTACATCTCTTGGTGGTGTCCCGTGAATAAATAAAAATTTGAGATCGATTAGTTCCTGCTGATTACCAGCTGATATTTCCAAAGTATCTTTAAATAATGGCAAATAATCTGTAACATCATACACCCATCTAAATCCAAATTGGCCCAAACTTAATCCTATTCCATAAGGTGTTACATAGTTTTGAATTTGGTGAATGTCTTGTTTGTATTGGTTGTTAAGTTGGTTGTCAACCCCAAAGTCTACAGAATCTATTTTAGATCCTGAAGGGTTAAAAGTATAGCCCCAGCCACTTTCATAACCATAAATAGTATCTACTAATGTTTTAGAAATGCCCGTAACATTTACATCTATGAAAGGAAGTGTTTCTACAATACTAACCGGGGAATAATAATTGGTATCTGTAAAAAGCGTTGAGTCTAAATTACTAAGATAAGTTCCCTTGTAAAAAGTGAATTTTGGTCGGTTGGTAGTGGTGGTAAGGGCAAATGCTCTTAAAGTTAAATCTGCATCTTCCCATTTAGGAAGCCCCAGTAATATTCCATTCCTATTGTTTCCACTATAATCGCTGGCTATAAAGCCAGCTTCTTCATTGAAATTGTAAGCTGCTTGAAGATTGGAATAAAAAGGGTGCGTACTGTCAACTGTTTTATTCATCCAAGACTTAATGATAATATTGTCCAAAGCCTTATTCCAAACTCTAAATTCATCTATTTTTCCGTCGTAAACTCCGTTGAAATTTGCTGCTGCGTTTCCCCCTATTCTAAACTTGACTATTCCTGCCATAGATCTAGTTTTGGAAGTTCCGCTCATAAAAAGCTCTCCATTTAAAAAAGCTTTCATTTCTCCATTATTTATATCCTTGGTAAATGCCCAGTGGTTCCACTTGCCAGAAAAATCATTAATATTTGCTAACTCATGAATTCTATCATAAGAACCAGTACCATTATTTCCTGCATCCCAATAAACTCTACTATTGCTCCATGGTAAGTGACAATTTATTACCCGGTATCCATTTGCGTCTCTTCCCTCAAAAATATAGGAATTAAATGGCATTAAGTTTTCATCTCCGTAGCACCAAAAAGAAATAGTAATCGCGCTGTCTACATTTGCAAAGACAGAAGAAGGAAGGTCTACAATATCATCGTCTTTAAAATCTAGATGCCCATTATTGGCCTGCAATAACCCTATATTCATTCCTATATCGTCCGCGGCTGTAGTGTAATTGGAGTTTGTAGAATCAACTGAGAAACTAAAATCTACAACTATATTGCTAGAGCCATTCCATGAAAAGGGTTGTAGAAAATTATAAGTAGTAGTTCCTATTGGTTGCTGGTAAATCGAATTATTGTAGACAGTTGAAAGATTATCTACTTCAAAAGTAGAATCGGTAAGTTCTGATAGTGTTGTTTGCTTTATTCTAATAGTAAGATTTTTTAAGCTCTCCCCTTGATTCAGAAAATCAATGGATAATCTTGAAATATCTCCAGCGAATAGACCTTGGTTTTGAAGTTCAGAGGCTGAAATCAGATATTGTACTTTCCCAGATTTCTGAGCAGTGTTTAGAAGCTCTGTAGTGTTCCCTAAGCCTGAGCCAACAGTAAAAACACTTTCTGTTATTGTGGAGTTTATAGATAAATTATAAGTTAGATTTTGATGGACGTCATACTTTGGACTCGTATTATATTGTATAGTTTCAGGGTTAGAATTTCTATAATAGTAGTAAGAGCTATTTACGTTTTGATGGTTAAAAAGTCTTGTATATGTCGTGTAGTCCCATTCTCCACAGGCGTAGTTGTCTTGGGTAGTAGCTGCATCACATTTTAATGTATAATACATCAAAACCTTGTGGTACTTATTAGTGTCTGAGGGAAATATATACCACCCTTTTCGTTTGGTAATATCGTTAAAATCTAATGTTTCAATAACAGTCGTATCACCGGGATTTTGGCCATTGAATTGTAAAAAAGAAATAATTAGAAATAATAAAAATGGAAACCTCTTCATAATTGAAAATTTGATTTTTGACATTAAAAATAATCAATAAATTTTAGGAACATGAATCGAAACTTATAAATAAATAAGGTTTTTGTTTAAAAATTTCGTTAATTTGTTAAACAAAATAATATACTTATGAATTTATTAGACAAAGTTAAAGTGCCAAATGTTCAATGTAGTCAGTATCTAATTGATGGTAAAATAACCGATTGGACGGGCCCCTCAGCAGACGTCTTTTCAAATATTTACTTAACCAAAGACAACCATGGGAATTTAGGTCCAACTCTAATTGGTAATGTTCCAGACTTAGATGAAGATGTGTCTATCCAGGCATTGGATTCTGCAGTAAATGCCTTTTCCAGAGGGCAAGGACAGTGGCCAACCATGAAAGTTAAAGAGAGAATAGCTTGTATGGAAACTTTTGTTAAAATAATGTCTACCAAAAGAGAAGAGATTGTTGAACTCTTAATGTGGGAGATTGGGAAAAACACTGCGGATGCAGCAAAAGAATTTGACAGAACAGTTGAGTATATTTACGACACAGTAGAAGCTTACAAGAAACTAGATCGTAAAAGTGCAAAGTTCGATACGGAAGGAAATATTAGAGCCCACATTAGGCGAGGGCCACTAGGGGTAGTTCTCTGTTTAGGGCCATACAATTATCCACTAAATGAAACATTTTCTTTATTGATTCCAGCCCTTATAATGGGAAATACAGCGATCTTCAAACCTGCTAAGCTAGGAGTATTGTTAATCACTCCATTATTAGAAGCATTTCAAGAAGCATTTCCTAAAGGAGTTGTAAATATTTTATTTGGAAGAGGAAGAAAAATTGCATCTCCCATAATGAAAACTGGAAAAGTAGATGTTCTCGCATTGATTGGTCATAGTTCTTCAGCGGTAGCTTTGCAAGATCTACACCCATATAAAAACAGACTGAGATTAATTCTTGGATTAGAAGCAAAAAACCCAGGTATAGTTCTTAAGGATGCGGATATGGATTTAACTATTATGGAATGTGTCTCTGGAACGCTGTCTTACAATGGACAAAGATGTACAGCCTTAAAAGTTTTATTTGTACACGAAGATGTAGTAGATGATTTCATAACCAAATTTTCAAAGGCTGTAGATGGACTAAAATTTGGATTGCCGTGGGAGGATGGATCATTTTTAACTCCTTTACCAGAAACTCAGAAGCCTAAATATATTCAAGACCTTATTCAAGACGCAACATCAAAAGGAGCAAAAGTAATGAATAAAAAGGGTGGAGAAATGTCTGCAAACTATTG
>CAJIYZ010000126.1 GCA_905181675.1 Bacteroidetes bacterium MED-G20 | reverse complement strand
CCAATAGCCTTAGGCCTTTTTGTGCCTAGTATTTTGGCTTACAACAACTGGGACGACCATGATCGATCAAATAGATCAACCGCACGAGATTTTGCAGCTAATTATCTTAATTCTTGCGACTACAATGCTATTCTTTTTACCAATGGCGACAACGACACTTTCCCTCTATGGTACATTCAAGAGGTGGAGGGCGTAAGAACAGACGTTAGGGTTGCTAACATGTCTTTATTGAGCACCGACTGGCACATAAATCAAATGAAAAAAAGAGCTTATGAGTCCGATCCTTTGCCAATTAATATGAGAGAATCTGTTTATAGAAGCGGCAGTAGAGATTATGTATTAATTAGCACTAACGACAATACAAAATATAAGTCTAACTCTCAGCGAGTAAGAATCCAAAAGACTCTAGATAATTTACAGGCTTCTTTGGGTAAACCTAACTTAGATAAAAACTCTTTCAACTCATTACTAAGTCAAGTCTTTTGGATAAAAGACATCGCAGACTCTTTGAAAAATGACGACCAAGACTATAAAAGTCAAAGTATTGGAAATGGGACTCTTGAAATAATTAAACTAGGCTACAACAGCTCAAAATACCAAAACAAAGCGAAAGGTTTTGTTGCATTAGCTAGTATTAATAATATGAGTAGCAAAGTAACTAAACTACTTTCTGAAGCTGGCAAAACCATTACTAAGTGGCCTGAAAGATGGTATTCTGCACAAGAGGCAATAGATTTTATAAGTGACGATAGAAATAAGAAGTTTCAAAGCTTTTCTTGTAACAATGAATCTTATTTAAACTTTAACAATATATACCTAGAGGTTAATGAAAAAAATGCCTTAAAAAATGGAATTATAGATAGTGCGGACCTTAAAAAACCTAATTATCGCCCCGTTCTTAAGTGGGCTTTAAAGGGCAGCATGCTTTACAAGGCGGATTTGGCGGTTTTAAGCCTTTTGGCCAATTACCAATGGGAAAGGCCTATTTACTTTGCAAGCATTATGGGTATGCAAGCCAATAGGTATTTACAAAAACATATGTACTGTGAGGGGCTAACCTATAAATTATCTCCCGTAGAGTATGGTGGAAACGGAGGAACTAATATCAATAAAATGGTTAAGCTTTTCAAAGGCGAATACGCTCTTAAAAAAAGAGATAATGAAATTGATAGTGTTGAGTTTTTGTGGGGAAATATGAAAGGAGAAGGTGTTTTGGTAGATTATTATACCATGAGAATGGTTCAAAACATTCGATTACAAATGATGAAGCTAAGCGATCAATTAATTGCTGAAAACCGATACGATGAAGCAGTGGAGATTCTTAATTTATGCTTTGATGAAATGCCAGTTGAAAATGAGCAGGTCCCCGCTGATGATATATGTTACTACTTATGTGCTAATTATTTTGAAGCCGGAGATACCCTAAAGGGCAATGAGGTTGGAAAAAAACTAGCTGAATTACAGCTGCAAAGATTGAATCATTTTGCTTCTATGGACAAACCACATTTGGACTATGTCTGGAGCGAGTTAGGTAAAGCAATGTTTAATATTGAAATGCTTAGAGAAGCATCTTTGGTAAATATAGATCGTAATAAAATGTTTGAGCCTGACAATGAGAACATGAATGGAAGTGTTTCGTTTGCCTATAAAGGGGTTTTAACAAACACTAATTACGACGATATTTGTGCTAAAATAAAAGATGTTTTTAGAAACAATTACAAAGAAAAAAGTGCTTTTTTCAATAATCAACGAAATTTCCCTGTTTATTATACTCAACTTTGGGGCGGCTCCATGTAATGAAATATTGGATTAAAACACCGTTTTTAATTCCTTATTTATTTTCAGGGTTCAAATGGAGGTTTTCCCCTGATTCTCCTACCCTTTATTTAACTTTTGATGATGGGCCTAGTGAACTTGTTACGGAGTCTATATTAACTATTTTAAAAGATGCCAAAGTCTCTGCAACCTTTTTTTGCATAGGGAAAAAGGTTAAAAAAAATCAGCAGTTATTTGAGAAAATTAAAGCAGCTGGCCATAGTATTGGGAATCACTCTATGACCCATCCTAATGGTTGGAAAGTTGATAAAAATTATTACCTAAAGGATATTCAAGATGCCACTAAGCTTATCAACAGTAATTTATTCAGACCACCGTACGGTAAAATAAACTTTAAAAGTATTTACGCACTAAGAAAAACCTTTAAAATAATCATGTGGGATGTAGTTAGCGGCGATTTTGATATGTCATTATCAGCTGAAAAAGTAATAGAAAATGTGGTTAAAAATGCAAGAAACGGTAGTGTTATCGTTTTACACGACAATGACAAGTTTAAAGATTTAACATTAGGCTCTTTAGGGTTTATAATTAAGCAATTAAAGGTTAAGGGGTTTAAATTTGAGGCTATTCCTTTTTCTCCTTTAAAGTAAATCTCACCCCAAGATAAACCATTCTACCAAATATAGGTGCCCATATTAAGGAGCTATCAAAGTGCTTATTGTAAGGATTCTCCGAGGAAAGGATTGGGTTGGTTTGCTTATAATTTAAAGCATTTTCTAACCCTAGATAGGCGTCTAATCTTTTGCCAAATACTCTTGTGACTTGGCCGCTTAAAAGTAAGTAGTCTTCACTTCTTTCCGCTAGCCGAAATTCAATGTCGTTGTCTCCAGTGAAAGGGATTCGTTGGCTTCCTATCCACTGAGTGGTTAAATCTAGTTTCCATTGGGTGCTTTTGATTTTTCTCGTCGAATAAGCAATGTTTAAAAAGCCTCTGTTTTTTGATAAAAGTGGTTTTTCTTTTAGTGTTGGACCGCTTTTATATTTGGTTTTCACATCTAAAAACCTGTAAGCTGCTCTTATGTCTAACCTTCGGTTTATGGAATAATTAATTTCCGCTTGAAAGGAATTGGAGAAAGAGTTTCTTTCTAAAGCATAAAAATTCACTTGCCTTGCAGATTCGTCTAAATCTACTACCAATTGATTTTCAAAAAAGGTATGGTATCCATCAAGAGTAAAAGTTCCGTCTCTATTGAAAAGTGTGAATTCTTTTAATATTGCCAACCCAAAGTTCCAAGAATACTCCTGCCCAAGGCCTTGAAGTCCATAAGAATCCAAGTACCATTTTCTAGAAGTAGCCATATAGCCAATATTTTCCATGATCATAAAAGGAGTTCTTCTTCCGCTTCCTGCCATTAGCTTAAATGCTAAATCTGTGTTTGGTGAATATCTTAAATGAAGTCTGGGGGTGAAAAAATATTTTTTATAAAATGTGGTGTAGTCTCCTCTTAGTCCAGCAATTAAGCCAAATTTTTCACTGTTATGGGTAAACTCTCCGAAAACACCTGGAACTACTTCTAACCATTTAAAATTGTAACCTATAGAGCTGGAGTCATAGTCATAGTTAAGCATTAAATTTTCATTAACACTATCCAATTGGCAACTAGCGCCAATTTTAAAAGAGTTTTCTTCCTTGTTCTTCCCCGTTTCTTGTTGATAAATTAAGTTAAAATAACCGCTTAACTGATTACCACCGTATTGTGCTTTTCCAATGGTTGTTTTTTGTTGGTTATAGGTGCTACTTAATTGTAAAGCCAAACTTTTAAAATCATCATTTGGAAACAAATACCCAATCTTAGCAAAACCGTTGAATTGAGTATTTGCTATATCCACACCATAATTCGCTGGAGGAATTCCAATTGAGGGAGTTTCGTTCCATTTGTTTCTCTTCCCAGATTCCATAGTGCTAAAAACAGCATTTCCACCGATTTCCATATGAATGAGTCTAGATCTATAGTTCCACTGATTATAAAAAATATAATCATTGTGTAGTGGGTTGTCTAGAAATTGGTCGGTGTTTCTGTCGTTAACACGGCTTTGATCTTCGAAATGGGCTAAAAAAGTAGTGGACCAGTGCTTTCCAAAACTTTTGGAAGCGAAAGCATTGTATTCTGTTCTACCTGCCTGATTTAAATAAAAGTTTAAGTGGAATTTTTCAGCATTTTCAGGCTGTTTTAAATTCATATTAATTTGGCCAACCATACTTTCGTAGCCGTTTAGCACAGAACCAGAACCTTTAGAAACTGCTATTTGATGAATAAATGACCCCGGTATTTGTTTTAGACCGTATAAAGTTGAAAGTCCTCTTATAACAGGTATATTTCCAGAAAGCATTTGTACGTATTTTCCAGACAAACCCATCATTTGAATTTGTTTGGTTCCTGTAACTGCATCTGTAAAAGTTGCGTCTATTGAAGGGTTGGTTTCAAAGCTTTCTGCCAAATTGCAGCAGGCTGCTTTTCTTAATTCATCTTGACCAATTATATGTGCGTGTCTAGGGTCGATTTTAGAGAAACTATAACTCCCTTTTTTAAAATCAACTACAAAATCCTCAAGAATTTTCCCCTCCCTCATTACAACATTAATCTCTTTTTTATTTTTAATTTCAAGAGTGTCTGTCT
>CAJIYZ010000125.1 GCA_905181675.1 Bacteroidetes bacterium MED-G20 | reverse complement strand
TAGACAAATGATGAGAAAGGTTCAAATTAATGAAGCTGGTGACACTAAGTTCCTTGAAAAAACTGCAGTTAATAAATGGGAATTTATGCTTGAAAATGACAAAATTTTCGGCAAAAAAGTGGTTACTGAGCCTGGTGGATCTACTGAGCTAAAAGCAGGTCAAATTGTTTCTGTTAGAAAATTAAGAGATGAGAACTCAGCTCTTAAAAGAAACAATGCTAAACTTGTGGATTCTAGAGATGCTTTAACAGCTACTGCAGAGCCATTGTTGCAAGGTATTACCAAAGCATCACTTCATACTGATAGCTTTATCTCTGCTGCGTCTTTCCAAGAAACAACAAAAGTACTTAACCAAGCTGCTGTTAGTGGCAAGGTTGATCATATGCTAGGTCTTAAGGAAAATGTTATTGTTGGTCATAGAATACCTGCAGGTACTGGAATGAAAAAATTCAGAGATTTATTAGTTGGTTCTGTTGACGATTTAAACAGAATGACTAATAAAGAAGAAGAAACTGTAGAAGAAAAAACTGAAGGTTAACTCAATGTCTGAAGAAAAGAAACAACAAGGTATAAACATTGAACTCTCTGAAGAGGTTGCTGAGGGGATATACTCCAATTTAGCAATTATCACTCATTCTTCATCAGAGTTTATTATGGATTACATTAGAATAATGCCTGGTGTCCCTAAAGGAAAGGTTAAGTCAAGAATAGTGATGACCCCTGAACATGCTAAGAAGTTACATCGTGCTTTATCTGATAATTTAGCAAAGTATGAAAATAATCATGGGAAAATTAAAGAAGCTGATCAAGCGTCTCCAATTCCATTAAACTTTGGAGGTCCTGCTACACAAGCTTAGTTTCTTTTCATAATTTTTTAATAAAGGCCATTTCTATATAGTTATGGCCTTTTTTTATATTTTCACTAAACAATGAAAACTTGTATTACCTTATTTTTAGTTTCAATTTTTAGTACATTTTATGGTATTAACGATACTATAAAAAAACCAGAATCTTGGACTCAAATGTCTTTATTTCCCGATTCTAACTTATATAATTTATTTCTAGGTGGACCAGGAAGCGTATATAGATCTTTAAAGTTTAGTCAAAATAAGTTGTCAATTTACAATAGCCATAATATGTTTTTTCCAGAGCAACAAGACATCTCTTTTGTCAATAGTAATATTCCTGTAGTTGATGCACAGTATATTTTAGGCAATGAATCAGAACAGAATCTTTCTCTTTATCACAGCCAGAGAATTTCTAATAGGTCATCTTATGCAGTCTCATTTTTAAAAAGAAGTCACGATGGTTATTACACCAACCAGTCCACCAATAACAATTACTTTCAGTTTTCTTTTAAAAATAGATCAATTGATTCAACTTATAAGATAAACTTCGGTTTAAAATACCAACGACTTTATAACCAACTAAATGGTGGTTTGACCAACGATTCCACCTTTATTAATTCTAATGAATTTGAAAGCAATAGAAAAATTTTAAATGTCAATATGCAAAACGCTTATGCTACTAATAAGGTTTTGAAATCATTCATCTATCAAGATTGGATCCTAAGCAATAAAAATCAGGATTCCACTAGTCTTAAAGTGAAAAAGATTGGTTTTAATAACTCAGTCCAAAGAAATTCTAGAGTTTATTTTGATAGTCTTAATCCAGATTTATTTCTGAATAATTTTTACAGTACTGAAAGCACTCAGGATTCTTTAATAATAGATGTTTTTACCAGTAGTATTAAATACAGTATAATTTCAAAAACAGATTCTTCTGAAAAGAAGCTAAATTTTGGGTGGAGTTCAGAAATCCTATCCTATAAAAATAAATTTATAGATACTATTTTAACGAATCAAGCTGTGAGTTTAGATTTTAGTAAAAACAAGAAAAGTAATTATTTAAAATTAGGTGGAAATTTTTATCCTTTTGGGTACAAAAAAAATAATTATGAATTTGATTTTCTCTACCAGCGGATTTTTTTTAATGATAAGATATTTAAAGTTTCAGCTGATTTAAGTGACTTTAAACCAGTTTTTGAAATTAATAATTACCAAAGCAACCATCACTATTGGGATAGTAAACAGTTTAATAATATTTTATTTTGGAATGCTTCTGCAGAAATTACAGATGGTTTATTTTCTTTAAAGTCTCAAATAAATAAAGTATATAGACCAATATATTTTACCAAGTATTCTGAGCCATTACAATTGGGTTCATCAGCACAGGTCATACAGTCCTCATTAAATTATAATTTAATTAAGAAAAAATATAATTTGTCTACTGAAATTGTCTACCAGTTTCAGGGAGGCGCGCAAATTTTTCAATTGCCTGATTGGGTAGGGCAACTAAAATTTAATTATATTTTTGGAAATGAGAAAAGTAATTTAAAACTTGCCCTTGGATTTAATGCAAAGGTTTTTAGTAGTTATACTTTGCCAGGATATTCTTCGGAATTAAATCAATTTACTGTTAGTAATGGTCGTAAACAGCCATCCTATTTTATGGTTGATTTATTAGCGAAAACCAAAATTAAAAGTGTTACAGTTTTTGTAATGGTAACTCACTTAAATTCAGGATTAATGGGATTTGAGTATTTTTCTGCTTTTCATTTTCCAATTGCTGATCGCTGTTTAAAGTTTGGGTTGAGGTGGATTTTTTTAGATTAAGATATCCTTTATTTTTATTATTTTAATACAAATTTTGTATGAAGAAAATTGAGAATTTAACTGAATATTACCAAGAGTATCAAAAGAGTATAGATAATCCTGAAAGTTTTTGGGAGGATAAAGCATCCTCTTTTCAATGGATGTCTAAATGGAATACTGTTCTTAATTGGGAATTTGATACTCCTAAAGTTGAATGGTTTGTTGGAGGGAAGCTAAATATAACGGAGAATTGTTTAGATAGACATCTAGAAACAAGACCAAATCAAGTAGCAATTTTATGGGAACCCAATAATCCAAAAGAGGAAGCAATAAAAATCACTTATAAGGAATTACATCGTAGAGTTAGTGTTTTTGCAAATGTTCTAAAAAGTCATGGAGCTAAAAAAGGAGATAGGATTTGCTTATATATGCCAATGGTTCCAGAATTAGCAATTGCCACCTTAGCTTGCGCAAGAATTGGCGCTATACATTCTGTAGTTTTTGCAGGTTTTTCTGCCAAAGCTTTAGCCGATAGAATAAATGATGCTAGTTGTAATATTCTTTTAACAAGCGATGGGTCTTATCGAGGTTCAAAGCAATTATGTCTTAAAAAAATTGCAGATTCAGCATTGGAGTTATGTACAAGTATTACAAGCTGTATAGTCCTTAAGAGAACGGGTGAAAATATTTCAATGCAACCAAAAAGAGATTTTTGGTGGGACGATGAACTTTCTAAAGTCAGTAGTTTATGCGAGGCCCAAGAGATGGACTCTGAAGACCCCTTATTCATTTTGTATACTTCTGGCTCTACTGGCAAGCCCAAAGGGGTACAACACCACTGTGGAGGCTACATGGTTTATGCAGAGTATAGTTTTAGAAATGTATTTCAGTACAACGAGAATGATATTTATTGGTGTACAGCAGATATTGGATGGGTTACGGGACATACCTACATTGTATACGGACCATTGTTAGCTGGAGCTACAACTTTAATGTTTGAAGGTGTACCAACCTATCCTGACCCTGGTAGATTTTGGGA
>CAJIYZ010000124.1 GCA_905181675.1 Bacteroidetes bacterium MED-G20 | reverse complement strand
CGGAGAGACTAACCAACTTTCACAAGCATAATTATTAAAATTCGAATAATTACTCGCTTTAGCAATATTTCCAAATAAAATTTCCCATTCACCCAAATTTGGATTAGTACCACTCCAAAAAGTTTTCCATCCTCCGGACGTTAAAGAACCATCGTCAAAGTCTTTATATAGATAATCTCCTCCACTTCCACCACCACTTGAAGAACCATTACATCTTGAAGAATCTAATTGTACTTCATTTATATCTCTTATTACAAATTGTTTTTCGGAATTATAAATAGTAAATATTCCTGTAATAGAGCCTTTTCCTGCAGGAAGAGTATCGCTTGCAAAATTTGCGTAACCACTAGTTCTAACAGAAACAGTATTGCCATTGCAATCTGAGAGAATTCTTGATCCAGTACTCAAATTGATTGCATCAGCATAAGTCATCCCTAGCTCTGTAAATTCAACATCGTTTAATTTAACCAATCTACTTTGGTCTTCAGAAAGACTAAGTTGATTAATAGTAGCTTCATATGGCTCAATAAATTTTTCTGTTGCAATCTTCACTACTTGCAGATCTACATCAATATTTTCTAGTTGTATTAAATCTCCATATTCACTCATAGAAACATTCTGAATATTAATTCTAACACTATCTCCAATATACAGACCTCCAGATGATTTTAATTTTAGTTTGATGGCGCCACTTAAGTCCTGCATGTAAACCTCTTTGTAAAAATTACCATTAGTTTCTTCGGAAGTTATATTTCCAAAAATACTGTAGTTGCTGTCAATTGTAGTCAATGACCCGGTAAACATATCTTTTAGGTCACTTATTGAAATAATATTACCTATTGGCACTTCATTTACTGGTGGATCATCGTATTTTTTGTTGCAAGAAAAGTAAAATAGGGTAATAGATAGTACTAGTAGTAAATTTTGAATTTTTTTCATCTTTAAAATAAATAACTTAACATTAGAAAATAGGTTCTACCATACATGTAGCCATATTTGTTGGGGAACCGTTGAATATTGGAGGCATCGTATCTAAGTTGTTCAAAACCTCCAGTTTTGAAAGAAGTATTATCTAATAAATTATTGACATTAAGCCCCAATCTTAAATAACTATCATTTTTATAAATTTTCCAGCTTTTACCACAAAATAAATTCATTGCGTTTCCATTTTCAAGCTTAGTTTGGTCAATTATTTCGTCTCTATAAGGATACTCAGCTCCATATGCACTAATAGCCTCCGCAGTTCTTCTATCTGGATTAGGAGAAAGGTAAATATCTCTAAAATAATTGAAATTAATTCCAGCATACCAATATTTTGGAGAGTTATATTTTAATCCCAAAGAAGAGGCTTGTTGAGGCATCCCTCCAATTTTGAAATTTTGAAGATAAACTACCTTGTCCAATGCAATAAGTTCTTGAGAATTGTCTCTTGTTATTGTCGCTACTGGTCTAGAATTGTATAAATAATCTCCAATTGTAAATGCCCCAGTTAATTGTACAGTTGAGGTAATATTACTTTCAAATCCTAGTTCTATTCCCATAAAAATTTGATCTACGTTGGTCATCATATAGTTCACAAAAGTTCTATACTCATCGTGGTAAAACGACCTTGCCCAGGTCTGGTCATTTATTTGGGTATAAAAACCTGTCAATCTAGCTTTTAAAAATGGCAATCTTATGTTGTAATTCAAATCGCCTGAAATTATTTCTGTAGAATTTAAATTAGGAACCAGTTGATCTCTTGTTCTAGGAGAAACATAAGCATTTCTAACATAAGGAGCTTCGGTTTTATACATTGCATTGAAAGACAATAAGTGTCTTCCAGTAATTTTGTATAAAAAGCCAAATTTTAAACCGTAGTTGTAGAAGTTTTGTTTTTCAGATTTACCCAAAGAACTTTCTGGAAATCTTCCATTTTGCATTTTCCCATCTCTCCAGAATGTAGTAGTAGACGCATTTAGACCTATAAAAGATTCAATTCTTTTTTTATTGTAACTATAGGTTCCGAATAACTCGTTTTTGTTTACATGAATATCGTAATTGTAGCCAAAAACATCCCCTTTTCTAACTACATTATTAATGTTTTGAAGATCGTTCTGAGCAAGATTAGGGTCGTTAAAGTCTCTTAGAGCAAATTGGTCAATATCTACCCAGAAATCTCCTCCTAAAAGGTCGTTTATTTTTCGATAGTTTCTACTTGTATAATTGCTAATATTAATGCCGAAATTCAAGCTGCTATTTTCATTAATATCCAACTTGCCAAAACTATTAAACCCATAATGTCTTGGATCTAATCTATATTCTTCCACAATGTATTTAGATCTTTTTCCTGTTACGGAAGAGTCTACATTTCCAATATTGTTTTGAGTATATAAATTATTATAGTTGGCATTGTACATTAAATCCCAATTTAACTGCGTTACATCAGGATTATTATCTTGCCACTGTTGTGAAATGTTATTGTACTGATCTTGGTTTTCAATAATTTGATTTCCTGAAAGTGTTCCTTGATTGTTAACGAAAAAACTTGGCAAATACTTATAATAATCTGGTCTTGGGTCGTTAGCATTTACCCAATTTAAATTAGTATTACTTGTTTTTCCAGTAATAGCATAAAAATTAGATTGGATATTTAATTTTCCTGAAACTTTCCAATAATGTCCAAGAGTCATGTATGGTTTATGGTTATCTCTGCTTCTTGCATTTCTCTTTTTAACTGTTCCATCACTTTGTGTTTGGTAACCCCAATAAGGGTTATAAAAAGGATTTCCTGTTAGGTCATAGGTTTCTTCTACCGCAATACCTTGTCTTCCTTGAACAGTAGGTGCACCAAAGCCTAAGAAATTCAAAGTATGTTTTTCATTTATTTTCTTTTCAATAGACAACAAGTAACTTCCTGAACTATAATACGATCCGGGAACATATCCTTCATCAGACCACCTTGATGAACCGCTTATCAAAAATCCCCAACCATTGTCATTAAGTCCTGAATTGTAAGTATACATTGCTCTGTTTCTATAAGATCTATTGGTAGAAGCATAGGAGACTCTAGTACCTGTCCTTTTAACAGAAGGAAGTGCAGACATATAAGAATATGCCCCGATACTGCCAAAATTTGCAGCCGAGTTAGTTATTCCAAAACTTGTTTCAGGATATCTAGTTACATCATTTAATCCTCCCCAATAGCTCCATATTGTCCATCCGTTTTCTGGGTCGTTAACTGGAATTCCATTGATAAAAAGTCGAGTATTTTCAGAACTATATCCTCTGAGTCTATATCTAGCAGCACTGAAATTAAACCCTGCTTGGTTGACATATACATCTCTTGAAGATTGCAATAAACCACTAATGTCTTGACTTTGTGATTCGTTGTCGAGTAAGTCTACAGTAGTTGTAAATACAGGAATAATATTTTTAACACTATCTACTACAAATGAAGAATCTCTTTGGCCTTTAACTCCAATAAGGTAGAACATTAATAAGAAAGCAAAAACAAAACGAGATTTGAAGTGATTGAGAATCATTTACTCTAAATTATTGAAATTAAATTGTTTACTTTTAGCAAAAGTAACTTAAATTATTTCCCAACTTGAAAGTCCAACTAATTTTTTTATCATTTTTCTTTTTACTGAAATTCGGCTATTCTCAGGATCGAAAGTCTCTTGAGCTAAATTTAGAATGTATAGCATTTTATAATTTAGAAAATCTTTTTGACACCATAGTAGATCCTGATACCAATAAAATATTACAAGAGGATTTTACACCATTTGGATCTAAAAACTTTAATACTGCCAAGTATCTACACAAGCTAAAAAACCTGGCTTTTGTTATTGACACTTTAGGCAAAGAAGTAACACCACTTGGAGCAAGTGTAATTGGAGTTTGTGAAATTGAAAACAGATTGGTTTTAAAAGATTTAGTAAGCCAACCATCTATTGCAGATAAGAACTATAAAATTGTCCATCACGAAGGACCAGATGCTAGAGGAATTGATTGTGCACTTCTTTATGACCCCCAACATTTCAAGGTTACTTCTAGTAAATCTGTTAAATTTAAAATACCTGGAAACGAAAGATTTAGATCCAGAGATCAATTGGTTGTTTCTGGTGAATTACTAGGTGAAAAAATACATTTTATTGTAATTCATTGGCCATCGAGAAGGGGAGGAGAAGCCAAAAGTAGACCTAAGCGAATAGAAGCTGCTAAGTTGACCAAATCTATCGTGGATTCTCTTAAGCAGATGGATAAAAAAGCAAAGGTTATTGTTATGGGCGATTTCAACGACGATCCAATCTCCCCAAGTATTAAGGATTTTCTAAATGCCAATGGCTCTACAATTTTAAAAAACAACCAGATGTTTAACACCATGTACGATCATCATAAAAAAGGAATTGGAACCTTAGCATACAGAGATCAGTGGAATTTATTTGATCAATTTATTTTAACACCATCTTTAGTTTTGAAACCATCCGATATTGATAGCTATAACAGATACAATTCTTTTAGTTATTACAAATCGGTAGTTTACAATAAATCGTTTTTAAAAAATCCGAGCGGAAATTATAAAGGCTATCCTTTTAGAACCTATGGTGGCTCTAGTTTTTTAGGTGGATACAGTGACCACTTTCCAGTTTATATGTTTTTAGTTAAAAAAGCTTCATGAAGTTTTTTCTAATATTTTTTTTTACATTTTCCTTTACTTACTACTTTTCCCAAGACACCTTTAAAATCACCTATTACAATTTATTGAATTTCCCTTCTTCTCAGCAAGACAGAGTAGACACCTTAAAAAAGATTTTGGATTACATACAGCCAGATATTTTTGTTGTAAACGAGCTTACTTCGTTCAATGGAGCTGCTTTAATAAAAAACAATATTTTAAATTCTGGACCTAGCAATGACTTTCAAAGTGCTTTATTTTTTGATGGTCCAGATACAGACAATTTACTTTTTTATAATCAAAATAAATTCGAACTATATTCTCAGCAACAAATACCAACTCAGTTAAGAGACATAAGTGAATATGTTTTGTACTGCAAAAATCAAATAGACCTTGCCAATGATACCAGTTTTATTTTTATATATTCAATACACCTAAAAGCAGGAAGTAGTTCTACTAATGAAGAACTTAGAAGGCAAGAGGCCGAAACATTCAAAGAGTTTTTAGTAAATAACAATAGAAATCAAAGGCTGTTTGTTGGCGGAGATTTCAATTTTTATTACCATACAGAACCTGGGTGTCAAGAAATTCTTTATGGTCAAGGTTTGGATTTAATAGATCCAATTAATCAAATGGGAAATTGGCATAATAACAGTTCTTATATAAATGTACATACTCAAAGTACAAGATCTGCAACTGGTGGTTATGCTGGTGGAGCATATGGAGGAATGGATGATAGATTTGATATTATTTTTTGTTCCAATGATGTTATTACGGGAAGCTCAGGTTTGAAATATGTAGTCAATAGTTATGTTTCCCAAGGGCAAGACGGAAGTTACTTCAATCAATCAATAAACAATGTCAATAATTCACAAGTTCCACAAGACATAGCCAGAGCCCTTTTTTATATGAGCGATCATTTGCCAGTGTCTCTTATGTTTTCAATAAATGCTCCTGTTTCTTCCTCACAAACCACAGATAAAAATATCCAACTAAATTTTTTAAAATCAACTAAGCAATTAGTATTGAATTTTCGAGATGTTCAACGTACTAAAATAAATATTTACGATTTAACAGGGAGTTGTCTTTACCAGGACATATTCGATAGTCAAAATCATATTGAAATTCAATTGTCTTTTCTCCCCAAAGGACTTTATATAGTAGATTGTCTTTTGCAAAATGAAAGAATAAATCATAAGTTTATAGTTGAATAATAATTTTATATGAAAACATTTTTTAAAATATCGAGTATTGCTTTGTTTAGTTTTTTCCTAGCCTCTTGTGGGAAAGATGGATGTACAGATCCAACAGCAACCAACTATAATTCATCTGCAGATAATGACGATAACACTTGTATTATATTAGGTTGTACAGATTCAAATTCAACCAATTACAATCCAAATGCTACAGACGATAACGGGTCGTGTATTTATTCAAATTCTTATTTATTAAATGGCGATTGGAATATTAGCAATCTACAATATGAAACTCAAATAGATATACCTATTTTAGGTAGCCAAACTATATCTGGAGAAGCCAATGATGCAGGCTATTGGTATTTTCAATTTCCAGCATTTACTTGTTCTAATTCATTAAATTTTGTCACTGAAGGAATTGATATTTTTGGGCAAACTTTACCAGGATTTCCAATTGATATTACAAGTGAAGGAACTTGGGGATTAACTAATAATGATAATAACTTACTTATTACTGACCAAGCAACTGGAGTGGTGTCTGACTACCAAATTTTATCTCTTCAAGAAAACATTTGTTTTTTAAATGGCACAATACCATTTGTAATTGACACACTTGGCCTTACAATAAACTCAGAGATTGACGTTGAACTACAACTAGTCAGACAGTAAACTTAATTACTTATTTTCTAGTCTATAAATTCTTTTACAATTTTATAAAATTCCATAGGGTTTTCAGCATGTAACCAATGGCCAACTTTTGGTATTGTCTTAATTTTTCCATTTGGAAAAATTTCAAGTATTTTTTCAAAATCTTCTTCTAAAATATAGTTGGACGTTTCTCCTCTCACAAAAAGTGTATTAATAGGGTTTTTATGCATATTAATTTTCACTAAAATCTCTCCGATATTTTTTTCGATTTCTTTAAGATTCATTCTCCAAGCCAACTTCCCTTTTTCGATCCAATATAAGTTTTTTAACAAAAATTGTTGAATACCTAAATTGGCTATATAAATTTCTAAAGATTGCTGGGCCTCACTTCTACTCGAAACCTCTTGTAAGTTAACGCTGTTTAAGCCTTTTAAAATCTCCTCATGGTGCATGGGGTAGGATTTTAATCCAATATCAGCCACAATTAATTTATCTAAATAATTTGGATGTTTTTCAGCAAACATCAGAGCTGCTTTTCCACCCATAGAATGCCCAAGAATAATTGGAGAATTTATCTTTTCATCCATAATTAGTTCTAATAAATCATCTGCCATAAGATCATAACTCATCTTATCACTGTGTGGCGATCTACCATGGTTTCGAAGATCAACCAAATAAACAGTATTATTTTCTGCGAATTTTTTCCCAAGTGTTCCCCAATTATCAGAAGATCCAAATAATCCGTGTAAGATTAAAAGCGGTTTACCTTCGCCTATTTTCTTAAAATTAAGTTTCATTTTAAAAGAGCTCTGAGATATAAGTTTACTGTGTTTTCCATTCCATAGTTTAGAGCATCAGCTATTAATGCATGGCCAATAGAAACCTCTTTTAGGTTGGGAATATTTGCAGCGAAGTAACTTAAGTTTTCTAGATTTAAATCATGACCTGCATTTATCTCTATCCCCAACTCGTTTGCTTTATTGGCTGCATTGATAAAAGGCTCAATAGATTTCTCCATTTCTAAAATATTGGATTTCGCATAACTTTCTGTGTAAAGTTCAATTCTATCTGTTCCAATTTCTTGTGCACCTTGAACATGCGCAACCTCAGGATTAATAAATAAAGAGGTTCTTATTTTGTTGTTTGAAAAAAGTTGAATTATTTCTGATAAAAAACCTTTTTCTTTAACTGTATCCCAACCATGATCTGAGGTTAGCTGATCACTTTCATCGGGAACTAAGGTTACTTGGCTAGGTTTGGTTTCTAATACAAGATCAATAAAAGAATTTTCTTTTGGATTTCCTTCAATATTTAGTTCAACTTTTAAAGCTTTCTTTAGTTCTCTAACATCTTGGTAGGTTATATGTCTTTCATCTGGCCTTGGATGAACGGTGATGCCATTGGCACCAAACATTTCAATATTTTTAGCATGTTCTATAACATTAGGCATGTTTCCTCCTCTGGCATTTCTCAATGTTGCAATTTTGTTGATATTTACACTTAATGCGATCATTCTACAAAATTAAAAGACAATTTATCTTAATCGCTACTTTAATTGTATTTTTACAAATATTTATAATAAATGAAAGCAATTGATTTAATTCAAAACGATGTTCCACCTATAAAAATTGACGAGTCTATTGAAAAGGCTTTGAATTGGATGGATGAGTTTAAGGTAAATCATCTCCCAGTTGTAAGTGGTTCTGAGTTTGTTGGCTTGATATCTGATGATATGATTTATGATTTCAATAATTCAAAGGAATTAATATCCAAAATTAATTTCATTGGCAAGCAGCAGTTTGTTTTTGGAAATGCCCATTTGTTTCAAATCATGTTGTTACTTTCCAATTATAACCTAAGTATAGTTCCAGTCTGTGATAATCAAAATAATTACAAAGGTTCTATAACTGGAAAAAACTTATTAAATATCTTTAGTAATCAATCTAGTTTTACTCAAAATGGAGCAACTATAGTATTGCACTTGAACAATATAGATTATCAGTTTTCACAAATTGCTCAAATAATCGAAAGTAACGATGCTAAAATCCTTTCATTTTACAGCGATTCTAAAGAGGGGTCCAACCAAATAAAGCTCACAATTAAACTAACTCAAACCAATTTAGGAGCTGTTTTACAAACCTTTTCAAGGTATGACTATACTATTGACGAAATTTTCTCCGATGAAGAAATTGGGAATCAAACCCAAAATAGATACGATCATTTAATTAACTATTTAGAAGTTTAGAATGAAGAATATTGCTATATACGGAAAATCTATTTCTGAGAATAATTTACAGTTCCTGGAGACTCTAATTATTACTCTTAAGAATGAGTTAAGTCCGCAACTGTTTATTCATAAGTCGTTAAAAGAGCATTCTTCATTAATCGAAAGATTTAATATTAAATTTTTTGACGGGCAAGATCTTATCGTTAATGGTATAGATCTTTTAATAAGCTTTGGAGGTGATGGCACTCTTTTAGATACTGTTACAATGATAAAAGACAGCAATATTCCAGTTTTAGGTATTAACGCTGGAAGACTTGGGTTTTTAGCCAACATTACTCAACACGATATACTTTTAGCTGTAAAAGCGTTGAAAAACAAAGACTATAAATTAGACCAGAGATCTTTACTTCAGGTTAAAAGTAAAACTTTATCAGAGCTTGAAACCTCTAATTTTGCTCTCAATGAGATTACTGTCCATAAAAAAGATTCATCTTCAATGTTAAAAATCGATGCTTTTTTGGACAATGAATTTCTAAATTCTTATTGGGCAGATGGGTTAATTATTTCTACTCCTACTGGCTCAACAGCTTATTCATTGTCTTGTGGAGGTCCAATTATTTCTCCAGGTTCTAACAATTTTGTAATAACTCCGGTTTCTCCACACAATTTAAATCTTAGACCTATGGTGGTTGCTGACGATGTTGTAATAAGATTAAGAGCTGAATCTAGAGAAAGTCATTTTTTATTAACAATGGATAGTAGGTCTGTTTCCATAGAAAATAATGAAGAAATATTTATAAGTAAAGCAGATTTTTCAATTAAATTAATAGAGTTGCCTGATCATAATTTCTTCAAAACAATCAGAAACAAGTTGTTTTGGGGAAAAGATTCAAGAAATTAACTCTTTTTAAGGTTTTCCTATAATTTCTTTTGTAATTTCACTACTGAAAATACCGTGATGAAAAATTTTACACTTTTCTTAGCTTTAACAATTAGCTTATCTTCTGTTTCTCAGGTTAGCGAGTTTGGCTTCTTTTCTGGAACTGGTTACTACATCGGTGATTTAAATAAAAGTCATTTTTCTCAACAAGATTTATGTCTTGGATTGGTCTATAAAACAGACTTTCCTAATGAAAGAATGTCTCTAAGATTTCATTTAATGTATAATAATTTTAAAGCCAACGA
>CAJIYZ010000123.1 GCA_905181675.1 Bacteroidetes bacterium MED-G20 | reverse complement strand
CGGTCTGGTTACTAACCAAAATGGAAACCCAATTAAGGATATTAATGTATCTGTTCAAAATGATCAATTTTATCCTGTGTACAAAGATTTTCCTATTAATGATTCTTCAGGTAAATTTGTATTTGTTTTCAAATCAGGTAATAATTTTAATATAAAATTTGATATTGACACCCTTACTATTTATGATACAATTAATGTTCTAAATAATGAAATTGGTATTTATTCCTATTTTAAATCTATAGAAATTGCAGAGGATAAAGTTGTGGTTTCAAATGCTGTTATTGAATTTGAACAACAAATAATTATTGAAAAGGAGCCAATAGTAATTAAAGATATCGTAGAGGTCACTACTAAGGAAGAACCAAAGGTTTCCCCAATAAGTCCTATTGCAGATAATGATTTTAAAATCTCAGCTAAGGTTGTGATTGAAGAGATAACTTCCCAAGAAATAAAAGAGGATATGGATATTTTATTAACACCCTCTGATTCGGTTATTGCAATTAATTCTAGACCAATTAATGAAAAAGAAATAGTTGCCAATGAGGATTTTTCCAAGATTGAGAAACATATTTTATTTTACGATAATATTAATTTTAAAACAGAAAGTTCTGACCTATCTAACGGCGAGAAATCCAAACTTGATAAATTAATTGAAGAATTGAAAAACAATCCAAAATGGACTGTTAACTCCATTGGTCATACCGATAATACTGGTTCTATGAAATACAATCAAATACTTTCTGTTTTAAGATCGGAATCTGTTAAAACTTATATAATCAATGGAGGAATAAGTTTTAAGAGAATTGAAACTATTGGAATGGGAGAAATTCATCCATTAGCAGAAAATGTAGCTGCAAATGGTTCTGATAATCCAACTGGAAGGGCAGCCAACAGGCGTGTTGAAATTCAAATAATTAAATAAGTGCTTCAAAAATTAACTATTTCAAATTATGCATTAATTACCAAGACAGTTGTTGACTTTCATAAAGAATTTACAGTTATAACTGGAGAAACTGGTGCAGGTAAATCAATTATTTTTGGCGCTATAGAGCTTTTAGTTGGAAGCAGAGCTTCAAATAAAATTCTAAAAGATCCTAATAATAAATGTGTTGTTGAAGGAGTTTTTTCATTGAATGAACAGGTTATTAAACAACTTGTGAAAATGGATTTAGATATTGAACAGGACCTCATTATAAGAAGAGAAATAAGACAAAATGGAAGCTCTAGATCTTTTATTAATGACTCTCCAGTTAAATTAGACCAACTAAAATTTATAAGTCAGTATATTATTGAAATAAACGGTCAACATCTTATTAATAAGATGGGTTCATTAAGTTTTAAATACGATTTTTTAGATAGTTTTTTAAAAGAAAAAAACACTTTATTTAAGTATAAAAATGCATATTCAAATTATTCCAAATCCTTAGAAAGACAAAAGTTAATTGTTCAAAAAGTAGATGTTTTAAATGAGAAAAAAGACTTTTTAAAATTCCAATTAGACGAGTTGTCAAATTATGATTTCCAACATTGGGATGAGCAAGCAATTCAAAATGATTATAAAATTGCTGCTAACCAAGATGAAATCAATGATATACTAGAGAAAATAAAAAGTATTTATTCTTCTAATAATGGTCTTAGTGATTTATTAGGAGATTTGAATTCCCAAGCTACAGACTTGAAATCCCATTTACAAGATTTTATTTCTATTGCACAAAGAATTGACTCAGTCAAAATTGAACTTGAAGATATATTTAATGAAATTAATCATAATTTCTCTCCGCTTAGTGCTGATAAAAAGAACCTTCATGAATTAGACCAACAACTACGACAAATTAATTTTCTTTTAAAGAAATTTAATGTTACAGATTTAAAATCTTTAATTATAAAAAAAGATTTATTCAACAATGAACTATCTGAATTATCTGAGATGGATTTTGAGTTAAAAGAGATTAATAACCAAGTTGATTTGAATAAAAAACTATGTCTTGGTATTGGCAATGATCTTTTTAAACTTCGATCTGAGAAGACTTTAATTATTGAAGAAAAGGTGAATAAGGTACTTAAAACTCTTTCTATGGGCCATGCAAATTTTAAAATTGAACTAACGAATAATAATTTAATTACTGAGTATGGTACAGATCAAATAAATCTTTTAATTTCAGTAAATAATAGCTCTAAGTTTTCTCCTTTACATCAATTCTCATCCGGTGGAGAGCTTTCTAGAATTGCATTAGCAATGAAATATATATCTAGCTCTTTTAATAAAATATCTACCCTTATTTTTGATGAAATTGATTCAGGGATTAGTGGTAAAGTAGCTTCTGAAGTAGGTTCCTTATTACAAGAAATTTCTATCTCCTCTCAAGTTATAAATATTACCCACTTACCTCAAGTTGCCGCAATTGCAAAATACCATTTGAATGTGAATAAGAATGAAATTGCTGGAGAAATGGAATCTAGTATAAACTATTTATCTAAGGAGGATAGAATACAAGTCTTGGCTAAAATGCTTGGTGGTGATAAGACAGGAAAGGCAGCCCTAAATAATGCCCTAGAGCTATTAAATTAACGATTATCAATTTCATCTGAATTTGGATGACTAGCTGCATCCCATGAGAATTGCTGGATATTTACCTTTGGATTACTTATTAGATTATCAACAGTAGTTCTAATAGTTACCCCATCTTTTGTTTTAACAGAAGCTTCACTTATTATTTTTAGGGATTCATTTACAGTCATAATAATGGTGTGAAAATTACTTTTATCTGGTTGAGAAGGAAACATTTTGATTTTATGAAAGGTTTGATTTTTCACAATTGTTTCGTTCATATACTTAAATTTAAATCCATCTTTCCACATAGTGAAAATCTCACTTGGATTAAGAGTGTTGTCTAAGTCTTCTAATAAATCTATATAACATTCGTTATCTTCTGGTAAATAGGTCCATACATTAGTCCCATCACATATCACTTCTCTTTCTTCAGTTTTATAGTAAAATTTATCTTTTTCTATTAAAGCATATCCATTTTGAATTTCGTTTATATCCTCGCTTTTTATTTCCAACTTGAAGTTAAACTTGGATGCATCATTTTTTTGAATATTGTCACTTACTAGTTGTAGAATTCTTTGACATTTTAAATATTCAGTTTCTATAGATTGTCCCCAAATAATAGTTCTTATTAGAATAAGTACTAATAAGAACAAAATACTTTTTAATCTCATATTTTCCCTTTTTCTCTTAGATTGTTCAAAAATTGTTCCAAAGCCAAAACATCTGGAATTAGTACATCTCTTGCTTTACTTCCTCTATGTGGTCCAATAAGACCAGTTGCCTCTAACTGATCAACTATTCTGCCAGCTCTATTGTATCCCAATTTTAATTTACGTTGTAATAGGGAAGCCGAACCTTGTTGTGCATTTACAATAACTTCTGCCGCATCTTCAAATAAACTATCTAAGTCATCGTCAATCTCTTTTAATTCATTAGCTTCATCTAAATACTCAGGGAGTAAAAATGCATTTGGATACCCTCTTTGAGAGCCAATGAAATCAGCAATTTGATCAACTTCTGGAGTATCCACAAAACCGCATTGTAGTCTTATAAGTTCATTTCCTGGAGAGAACAACATATCTCCTCTTCCAATAAGCTGGTCAGCTCCTCCAGAATCTAGTATTGTTCTTGAATCAATTTTTGATGTTACTCTAAATGCTATTCTTGCAGGGAAATTTGCTTTAATGGTTCCCGTTATTACATTTACTGAAGGTCTTTGTGTAGCTATTATTAAATGTATCCCTACTGCTCTTGCTAACTGTGCTATTCTAGCTACTGGAGTTTCAACTTCTTTACCTGCTGTCATAATTAAATCGGCAAATTCATCAATTACTAAAACTATGTAAGGCATGTATTTGTGTCCTTTTTCAGGGTTTAATTTTCTTTGAACAAATTTATGGTTGTATTCTTTAATGGTTCTAACCATTGCTTCTTTTAAAAGCTCGTACCTGGCCTCCATTTCTACACACAAACTATTTAAGGTGTTAACTACTTTGGTAGTATCTGTTATGATTGCTTCCTCTTCATCAGGTAATTTTGCTAGAAAATGTCTTTCTATTTTATTATAAATAGTTAATTCTACTTTTTTAGGATCGATTAAAACAAATTTTACTTGTGAAGGATGTTTCTTGTAAATTATGGATATAAGTATGGCGTTTAATCCTACAGATTTTCCTTGTCCAGTAGCTCCCGCCATAAGTAAGTGAGGCATTCTTGTTAGATCTGCTACCAAAGTTTCATTTGAAATTGTTTTACCTAGCGCTATGGGTAATTCCATATTGCTATTTTGAAATTTATCAGAAGCTATTAACGACTTCATAGCTACTATTTCAGGATTAGAGTTTGGAACTTCAATTCCAACGGTTCCTTTTCCAGGCATAGGTGCAATAATTCTTATTCCTAGTGCTGCTAAACTTAATGCAATATCGTCTTCTAAGTTTTTAATTTTAGAAATACGTACTCCAGGAGCAGGAATAATTTCATATAGAGTAACAGTGGGTCCTATTGTTGCTTTTATTTTTGAAATATTTATTTTATAATTAAGAAGGGTTTCTATAATCTTATTCTTATTTCCTTCTAATTCATCTTTGTCAACAGATATATTACCACTTCCGTGCTCTGCTAATAAATCTATGTTTGGTAATTTATAATCCGATAAATCTAATTTTGGATCGTATTCTCCAAATTCCTTCAATTTCCTATCTAAATCTTTTTTGCTTAACTCTGTTTCAGTTTTTGCCACTTCAACAGCTAGTGCCACTTCATCTGTCTCTTCGGATGTTTCTTTCTGCTGAGTTTCTGCTTTTTCTTCATTTAAAGTAATGTCTAATTCTAAACCACTAGAATTATTTTCTGTTTCATTATCTTTTAAATCCATCTCATTTATATTAGAATCAAGTGACAAGTCTAGTGGTGTATTCTCCTTGAGTGATTCTTCCTTAATTTCTATTTCACTTGAAACATTAGTAAAGCCATCATTGTCTGAAATATTATTTTTGATTTTTTTTGAAAACTTATTAAAGAAATCTACCACCCATGACAAAGACGGATTAAATAATAAAACAACTGATGTAATCCCAAAGAAAAATATAAAAAATCCTGTCCCAATTTGCCCAAAAACTCCTATTAACCAATCGTTAATCACTTGTCCATAGAGGCCACCCATGAAATCTAAATCAGATTTCTCAAATACAAAACCTAGAAAAACACAAATCCAAATTAAGGAGATGAAACTAACCTTTAAAGTCTTGGTTATTGGAAGTAATTCGTATTTGAAAAGAGATTTAAATCCTATGACAAAAGCTATCAAAACAAATAGATAAGATGCTACACCATACCAAATTTTTAAAAACCTGTGGGCAGTGTAAGCACCAAATTTCCCCAACCAGTTTCGAATTTCACTTTCTTCGCCGTTAAAAACAAATCCAATTGATTTACCATCTATAATACTCAAGTCATATTTCCATGTAAAAAGATAGGATGTGAAAGAAAAGAATAAATAAATAGCAATAAGAACAAGAAACAATCCGGAAGTTTTGTGAAATCTCTCATCTGCAAAAAAGGTTTTTAAACCTTTAAAATATTCCTTTTTATCTTTCTTTTTGGAAGAGTTAAATTGAAAATTTTTGTATTGGTTTTTAGCAGTCATTGATTATTTATCAAATGTAATGGAAACAAAATATTGATTCTTAATGAAGCAAAGGTATTCTTAACGAACATTTGTTAGGAATTATTGACTCATTAGAGCTTTGAAATCTTCCATTTTATAGATAGATGTATTGTTGTCAATCTCAAAAAGTTTTGGATCTATATTTTTATAAGTCATTTCTACAGCTCTGTAGGTAGAAACAATATTGTCAGAAATTATTTCATAAAAAAGAGGGAAACCGTTTAATTTTTTAAAATTAATATTGTAAGAATTGTTTATATTTTTGGTATAGTATACAGTGGAGATTGTAGACCTATTGGTTATTTTATGCAAACTATTAATAATTGCTTTTTCACATTCCAACCCTAAAAAAATATCTTTTTCTTTGGAATAAACAATGTTTTCTACATCATTAGTGTCGTTGTCATTAATAATTATTCCAAACTTTTTATCCATTAGATTAATCAGTAAAATATTTTTATCTAAAAGAGTATCAATTATGGTTGTTTGAGTTCCTATTTTGGTGAATTGGTCAATTCTTGCTAATTCTCCTGAAATATAAAAATCTAGTTTTGTGGGCATTGAAGATGTTTTTATAATGGAAGTATCAATATTATTATGAGTTATTTCATAGCTTATAAAACCTTCAAATTCTTGGGGAAAAGAATTAAAAGTCATTAAAATTAAAAATGGGGTAATTAGTCTAATCATTACAGCTGAAAATTGAAAGCATTGTTTTTATTTCTTTTAAATAGTCTTTTATAATATTAAATTTATAATCCTTATCCAGTTCTAAAAAATCTTCCTCAACACTAAAATTATTAATAGAAATGGCTTTAAAATGCATTTCCATCCCATATTGAACTACAGAGTAATCTACAATTACATCTTTAATTTTGTTAAATGGAGTACACCAATTAACATTTTTTATTTTCAAATCATTAAGAGTAGTAATTTCATAAATAGAGTCATTTTTTAAAGATTTCATTTTAATTTTTTTAGCTGGCTTTCCCAAAAATAAAATTTCCTTGGCAACAAATTGTGTTTTTTCATATTCAGGTAAATCCTCCAATAACAAGTTAACATTGGTAGAATCTATTTCCGTATACTTTTTATTATTCCCCAACCTAAAAGTTAGTTTAGTTTTTTTTTTGAATGAACTGTTTAAAACTCCTAGAGCAGAACTTTTGGTTGGAAAAATAAATTCATTTTTAAATTGATTTTTTGAAAAAGTCATTATCATTTTTTTAGGCAAAAGAAACATAAGAGATTCTTCATTTTTTTCTAGACAAGGATAGCTTATTTCATAAATAATTTTGCCACTCGAAAAATATTTTTTTTTGGGGGATTCACATTGCACTACAATTAATATAATGAAGGAAGAAAAAAATATTTTAAACAGAGATTTTTTCATAAATACAGTAGTGAATATATGTGTATTTTTTTTAATAAAAGCTTACAAACTTATTGAATTTAGAATTTTCTGGTGTTTTGAAATTTTTAGAACTTATGGAGCAAATAATTAATTTTTTGTTTTCTGACTCTAGTAGCTCATACGACTTAATTTTTTGTTCATAAATTTGATGACCAATTTTCTTTTCGTTATTGCTTATCCAGGAAAAAGAACAATTATTTTTAATTAATAATTTTGCTACTAATTTCCCTTTTTTTCCACATCCCCACAATACCAATTCGTCTTTTGATTTTAATTCTTTCTCTATTAAATTTTTTATTTTTAGGGGTACAAATTTTTCGAATTTATAGTTGGTGCTATTTCTTGAAGTTCTCAATGGATGATCTCTCCAAAAGTGAATTGTCTCCGGGGATGTTGTAAGTTTAATTTGGTTGTAATAAACTCTAAATAAAAAATCATAATCTTCAGGGTAGCACAACTTTCTAAACCCTTTAATGCTTTCAAAAACAGACCTGTACATCATCCAGCAGGAAGACGGGATTGTACATTCTTTGTATATTTCTGTAAAATTATTTTCATTTAATGTTAGCTCGTTTAGCCAATCGGCGTATTTCAAATAACCATTTCCCATTGGTTTTTTACTGGCGAAATATTTCACACTTCCTACAGCTATGAAGTTTGTTTTTTTCTTTTCTAATAAGGATCGTAATATTTCAATTTTATTCTCACTCATTATGTCATCAGCATCCATTCGAGTAATATATTTTCCATTGGCAATTTCACTTCCAGTATTTAATGCATCAATAATCCCTTCCCCTTTATTATTCACAATTTCTATTCTAGAATCTTTTTTGGAGAACTTAAAAGCTGTTTTTTCAGAATCATCTGACGAATGATCATTGACTAATATTATTTGTAATTTGTTGTGCGATTGATTAATAATAGAATTTAAACAATCTTCAAAGTATGGAATTGGATTTTTGTAAGGGATAATTATACTAACCATAATTTTATTTAAGAATACATTGAAAAAAATATTCTATACAAATATTGATTTTTATATTTGTTTTCTGAAATTATAAAAAAATGTTTGAAAACTTAACAGATAGATTCGAAAGAGCCTTTAAAGTTCTTAAGGGACAAGGCCAAATTACAGAAATTAATGTTGCAGAAACTTTAAAGGAAGTTAGAAGAGCGCTATTAGAAGCAGATGTGAGTTTTAATACAGCCAAAGCTTTTGCTACACGTGTAAAAGAAAGGGCTTTAGGACAAAATGTTCTTAATAGTATTTCACCAAGTCAATTATTAGTCAAAATCACCCAAGAGGAGCTTACAGAGTTAATGGGTAGTGAAAAATCGGACATCAATATCAGTGGAAATCCTGGTATTGTATTGATGTCAGGTCTTCAAGGTTCTGGTAAAACAACATTTTCTGGAAAATTGGCCAATTATTTAAAAAATAAAAAAAATAAAAAACCTTTATTAGTTGCCTGCGATGTTTACAGACCCGCTGCTATTGATCAATTACATGTTGTTGGAGATGGCATTGGTGTAGAAGTATTTTCTAATAAAGAAGAGAAAAGTCCATTGCAGATTGCTAAAATGGGTGTGAAACATGCTAAAGAAAATGGTTTTAATATTGTTATTATAGATACTGCTGGTAGATTGGCAGTGGATGAAGATATGATGAAAGAGATTTCTGATTTGAAAAAAATTATTAATCCAACGGAAACTTTATTTGTAGTGGATTCCATGACGGGTCAAGATGCAGTAAATACTGCAAAGGCCTTTAATGAAAAAGTAGATTTTGATGGCGTTGTTTTAACCAAGTTAGATGGAGATACTAGAGGAGGAGCTGCATTATCTATTAAATCAATTGTAAATAAACCTATTAAATTCATAGGAACAGGTGAGAAAATGGATGCGATAGACGTTTTTCATCCAGATAGAATGGCCGACAGAATTCTAGGAATGGGAGACGTTGTCTCTTTGGTGGAAAGGGCCCAGGAACAGTTTGACGAAGAGTCTGCCAAAAAGCTTCATAGAAAGATAAAGAAAAACCAGTTTGATTTTAATGACTTTAGAGATCAAATCGGTCAAATTAAAAAAATGGGAGGAGTTAAGGATATTGCTGGAATGATTCCAGGAATGAAGAAAGCTATGAAAGGAAGCGAAGTGGATGAAAATTCTTTTTCTCCTGTTTTAGCCATGATTGACTCTATGACTCCAAACGAGAGAGAATTTCCGGATTCAATTAATATGCAGAGGAAAAAAAGAATTGCTATGGGAAGTGGAAATGACCTTAATGAGGTAAATAAACTTATGAAACAATTCAATCAAACAAAAAAAATGATGAAACTCATGAGCAACAAACAGAATATGATGAATATGATGAAACAGTTTAAAAAAATGGGTGGTAAAATGCCTACGTAGATTATGGATTTATTAGACGGAAAAAAAACATCGTTAGATATTCAAAAAGAATTGTCTGAAAAAGTTAAGTCAATTGTGAAAAATGGCTTGAAACCTCCCCATTTGGCAGCGGTATTAGTTGGAGATGATGGTGCTAGTAGAACTTATGTAAATGCCAAAGTCAAAGCATGCGAAAGGGTTGGCTTCAAATCCACTTTACACCATCTTAGCTCAGATGTAAGTGAGAGCGAACTTCTTAAAATTGTAAATCAATTAAATGCAGATGATTCTGTAGATGGATTTATAGTTCAACTGCCTCTTCCAAATCATATTGATGACCATAAAATCACACTGGCAATATCTCCAAATAAGGATGTGGATGGTTTTCATCCTGAAAATGTAGGAAAAATGACTCTTGGTTTACCTACTTTTTTACCTGCAACTCCTAACGGAGTTATGGAACTTCTTAAGAGATATAATATACCAACAGAAGGAAAAAATACTGTCGTTATTGGAAGAAGTAGCATTGTTGGAACTCCAATGAGTATTTTAATGTCTAGAAAAACTAATCCCGGAAACTCTACTGTTACTTTAGCACATAGTAGGACTCAAAACTTAGAGGAAATATGTATGAAGGCCGATATTTTAATTGTGGCTATTGGAATTCCAGAGTTTGTTACTTCAAATATGGTTAAGCCAAACGCTGTAGTTATCGATGTTGGTATTCACAGAATTGAAGATGCATCCAGAAAAAATGGATTTAGATTAATTGGTGATGTGAATTTTAGTGAAGTATCCTCAAAATGTTCTTATATAACACCAGTTCCAGGTGGAGTAGGACCAATGACAATCGCTTCGCTACTAATGAATACATATATTGCTTCTAGTGAGAGAAATTAAAAAAGTACTTATTGCTAATCGTGGTGAAATAGCTCTTAGAGTTGTTAGAAGTTGTATGAAAATGGGTATTAAAACTGTCGCAATATTTTCTGAAGCTGACAAAGACTCACCATTATTAGATTATGTTGATGAACAAATATTGATTGGACCTGCTCCATCAAATAAAAGTTATTTGAACCAAGATTTAATCATTAAAAAATCTTTAGAATTGAATGTGGATGCAATTCATCCAGGTTATGGCTTTTTATCTGAAAATGCATCGTTTGCGAAAAAAGTAATAAAAGCTGGTATAATTTTTATTGGACCTTCCCCAAAATCCATTGAAATAATGGGTGACAAATTATCTGCTAAAAAAACAGTTTCTAACTTTGATATCCCCTTGGTTCCTGGTCTAAATGAAGAAATTAAAGATGTAGATAAGGCTATGCTTTCTGCAGAGAAAATAGGATTTCCTATTTTAATAAAAGCTTCTGCTGGCGGTGGAGGTAAGGGAATGAGAGTCGTTCATCAAAAAAAGGAATTTAAACATCAAATGAAAAGAGCTGTTAGTGAAGCTGAAAATTCATTTGGAAATGGTGCTGTTTTTATTGAAAAATACTTATCAAAACCTAGACATATTGAGATACAGATTTTAGCAGATCAATATGGAAATGTAGTTCATCTTTTTGAAAGAGATTGTTCCATTCAAAGAAGGCATCAAAAGATAATTGAAGAAGCTCCCTCAGCTGTTGTGTCAGATGAATTAAGAGAGATTATGGGAGAGGCAGCGTGCAATGTAGCAAGATCCTGTAATTATCATGGTGCAGGAACAGTAGAGTTTATATTTGAAAACAATTCTTTTTATTTTTTAGAAATGAATACTCGTCTTCAGGTAGAACATCCAGTTACTGAGATGATTACAGGCCTGGACTTAGTGGAAGAGCAAATAAATATTGCAAGGGGAGAAAAATTAAAAATTTCTCAGAAGGATTTAAAAATTAATGGTCATGCAATTGAAATAAGAGTATGTGCTGAAGATCCATTTAATAATTTCATGCCTGATACTGGAATTATAGAACTTTACGACTTACCAAAAGGTAGTGGTGTAAGAGTGGACGATTGTACTAAAGAGGGGTCTGAAGTCTCTATATACTATGACCCTATGATTTCCAAATTAATTGTCCATGGTAATAATAGAGAAGAAGCAATTGAAAAAATGTTAAATGCTATTAATCACTACACAATATATGGTATTAAAACTACTTTATCTTTTTGTAAATATGCACTAAATCATTCTGATTTTAGATCTGGTAAATTTGATACTGGCTTTGTGAGTTTATACATGGAAGATTTTAAATCAATGGTCAATGAAAATAATTCTAATAAAGTAGGATTAGCCGCAATTTTTCATTTAAATAAAATGGATAAAATATCTAACTCTTTCTTACCGTCTAAAGCAAACAATTGGGGAAGTAGCATATAATACTGTCTTTATGGCAGTTTATTTGTCAGTTTACTTGTTTAATTTCTGCCAAAATTCCAGAATTTTAAATGAATTTATTGATGGCATATACTTTGCAATTGACATATAAATTAAAATATTATAAAAATGGGAAAAATTATAGGCATTGATTTAGGAACTACCAACTCTTGTGTTAGTGTAATGGAAGGAAATGAACCAGTTGTTATTCCAAACAGCGAAGGTAAAAGAACAACACCATCGGTGGTTGCTTTTGTAGAAGGTGGCGAAAGAAAAGTAGGAGACCCTGCAAAGAGACAAGCTATTACCAATCCTCAAAATACAGTTTACTCTATAAAAAGATTTATGGGTAATAGATTTGACGAAGTAACTAAAGAAGTTAGTAGAGTTCCTTACAAAGTAGTCAAAGGAGATAACAATACTCCAAGAGTTAATATTGAAGACAGAAAATATTCTCCGCAGGAAATATCTGCAATGATTTTGCAAAAAATGAAAAAAACTGCAGAGGATTTTATTGGTCAAGAAGTTTCTGGTGCTGTTATTACTGTGCCAGCATATTTTAACGATGCACAAAGACAAGCAACCAAAGAAGCTGGTGAAATTGCAGGACTTAAAGTAGAGAGAATTATCAACGAACCTACTGCTGCTGCTTTAGCTTACGGTATGGATAAGTCTGGAAAAGACATGAAAATTGTTGTTTTTGATTTTGGTGGTGGAACACACGATGTATCCATACTTGAATTAGGCGATGGTGTTTTTGAAGTTCTTTCTACCGACGGAGATACTCACCTTGGTGGTGACGACGTTGATCAAAAAATTATTGATTGGTTATCTGCTGAGTTTAAAAAAGACGAAGGAATTGATCTTAAAAAAGATCCTATGGCACTGCAAAGATTGAAAGAAGCTGCTGAAAAAGCTAAAATTGAGCTTTCTTCTTCTGCTTCTACAGAAATTAATCTTCCATATATAATGCCAGTTGACGGCATTCCTAAACACTTGGTGAGAAGTTTAACAAAAGCGAAGTTTGAGCAACTGATAGATGATTTAGTTAAAAGAACTATAGATCCATGCAAATCTGCTTTAAAAAGTGCAGGCTTATCAACTTCTGATATTGACGAAATAATTTTAGTTGGTGGATCTACGAGAATCCCAGCAATTCAAGAAGCAGTAGAAAAGTTTTTTAACAAATCTCCTTCAAAAGGGGTAAATCCTGACGAAGTAGTTTCTTTAGGAGCTGCCATTCAAGGAGGTGTTTTAACCGGAGAAGTAAAAGATGTATTGCTTTTAGATGTCACTCCATTATCTCTAGGAATAGAGACCATGGGAGGTGTCTTTACTAAGCTAATAGATTCTAATACTACCATTCCTACTCAAAAATCTCAAGTGTTTTCTACAGCTGCGGATAATCAACCTTCTGTTGAAATTCACGTTCTTCAAGGTGAAAGATCAATGGCTGCAGATAATAAAACAATTGGAAGGTTTCATTTAGATGGTATTCCACCATCTCCAAGAGGCGTACCACAGGTTGAAGTATCTTTTGATATTGATGCTAACGGTTTAATTCAGGTGAAAGCAGTTGATAAAGCAACTAACAAAGAGCAATCAATTAGAATTGAAGCATCTTCTGGTTTATCTGAAGAAGATATTGAGAAAATGAAGAAAGAGGCTGAAGCAAACGCTGATGCTGATTTAAAGATTAAAGAAGAAGTTGAAAAGGTTAATGCCGCTGATAGTTTAATTTTCCAAACAGAAAAGCAACTTAAAGAATATGGAGAAAAAATCCCAGAGGAAAAGAAAAAACCAATTGATGAAGCTTTAACTGAATTAAAGACTGCACATGCTGCTAAGGATTTAGCTACTATTGATACGGCAATGGAAAAATTGAATACTGCATTTCAAGCTGCAAGCCAAGATATGTACCAATCTTCTAATGGAGATTCAGCTGGTGCACCTACAGGTGAGGAACCTAAAGGCGAAGGAAAAGGTAAATCTGACGAAGAAGTTACCGATGTAGATTTTGAAGAAGTTTAGTCAATCTCTCTAATAAATTTAAAGCTGGCTTTTGCCAGCTTTTTTTTTGATTTAAATTTATTCAAGAAATAATTTTTTCTCAATAGATCCGTCGTCAAAAATATAAAATAGAATCGTATTAAGTTTTTTGACACATTCTTGTCCATTTAAATTAAGAATTTTAATAATTTGTTTTTCTCTATTACTATTTACAGGTTTATTTGTAGATGTGTTAGAAGGCTGAAAAGTTCTTACTGCTCGTACCTTTAGCTCTAGTATTTTTCCTCTTAGAACTGTGAAATTACTAGGATAAACAGCATAAGAATTTCTAAAATCTGTTGTGCTAGGAGATTCGGTAGAACTCCAGTATGGATACAGTGGTGCAAAATCGTCAAATAAATCTCCTCCATTGAGTAAAGCTACGGAGTCAATTAATAATCTATGGGTAAATATTTCTTCTAATTCATTTTTCGAGGGTAAATACCAATCATTAAATCCTTGATTATTTGAATTCACACATTGGTGAACAGCAAAATTTCCTGAGTTATAAAAGTTGATAAAATTTTGCGTATTAATTACCCCAGAACCTATAGATTCAGAGGAGGTTCCAGGAACATGAGTAGAATAATTTCCCCAACGAGTTAAAAGACTATCCAGAGATGTATTTACTAGGGGAGATGGATTGGTAAGATCAGAAATATCAACAATAAGACCACTACCAGATGAATCTAAATAAAACACTACACCACCTTGGTAATAATCTCCAATAGATTGTGTTTTACAATTAAAACTTATCGTAGTTAAAAAAATAAATGGAATAATAATCTTTATCATTTTCGAATTTATAATAATTTCATACAAGTAATTAGGTGAGATGAAATACCCATTGTTCAAAATTGTTTTTTTTCTAATCATAGGAATTTATCTTGAAATAAATTACCACTTTTTTCAAACTGAAATTTACTTTTTATTTTCAATTGCTTTTTTAAGTTTGTTTGTTTCCGAGTCTGTTTTAAGCAATACAAGTTACACTAAAAAGTTTTTTACCGAATTTTTAATTGCCTTGTGTATTGTTCTTAGCGGTATATTTTTGGTGTTTTTTAAAAGTGATTCATCCTCAAAAATATATATTGGAAATTCAAAAGAAATTATAATTAAAAATAGAATAGTTAAGACGGATCTTGAAATAAACCAGCCAATATTTGTAAGTGAAAAAAGTATAAAAATTAATTGTGAAGTTCTTTATTTTTATACTAATTCTATAAAAGAAAAGTATGTTGGCAAGGTTCTTCTTTATCTACCAAAAGATAGTCTTTCGATGAAACTTCTTCCAGGAGATAAAATTTCTGTCAAATGTTCTTTTAATAGATTATCTAACTCTAAAAATCCTCATCAATTCAACTATTCTAAATATCTTCAATCAAAACAAATTGAGTATTCAGGATTTGTTTCTAATTGGACTTCTATTGGTCATTCTTGGACCTTAAAAAGGTTTTCTACAATAATTAGAAATAGATGTCTAAAATCATTTTCTAAAAGTGGTCTAAAATCCAATGAACTTGCAGTCGCATCTGCCCTTACTTTTGGGTACAAAGATGAATTAAGTCAATTTGTAAAAGGAGTATTTTCAAAAACTGGAGCAATGCATGTACTTGCCGTATCTGGTCTTCATGTAGGAATAGTCTATTTAATTATTTCAACTCTTTTTAAATTATTTAAAATGTCCTATAAATTTAAATCAATTCAACAGTTAATTTTGATTTTCTTTATTTGGTTTTATGCTGTAATAACTGGGTTAAGTCCATCTGTACTAAGAGCAGCTACCATGCTAACTTTTATTTCTGTTGCAGCAGTTTTTAATAAATCGACAAATATTTACAATATTCTAGCTAGCTCAGCTATTTTTTTACTTGTAATAGACCCATATTTAATTTCTGATGTAGGTTTCCAATTGAGCTTTTTTGCAGTTTGTGGAATTATTTATTTGTATCCAATTATATTCAATATGTTTTTTATAAATAATTATTTTATAAATAAAATATGGGCCATCAGTTCCGTTTCAATAGCTGCTCAAATTGCCACTTTTCCAATAAGTATTTTTTATTTCCATCAATTCCCAAACTTTTTTCTACTGAGTAATCTTTTGGTAATTCCCCTAGTATTTGTTTTATTGATTTTAGGTCTTTGTACCATTGCTTTTAGTTTTCTGCCATATGTATCCACTTTTCTTGCAGAAATATTAACTTTTATAATTTCATTTATTGTCAAAACTTTATCACTTATTGAATCTATTCCCTATTCACTATCTGAGGGATTATTTATTTCTGCATTTGAAACAGCTTTAATTTATATACTCATTTTATTGGTGCTTTATCAGCTTAAATTCAATTTTAAACTATTGACCTACCTGCTACTTATAATTGGAATTTTAATTATTGTTTTAGATCTATCAGAAGACCAACAAGCATTAAATAAAAAAAGCATCATTGTTTACAGTATTCCAAATCACACAGCAATTGACTTAATAGACGGAAAAGATCATTATTTTATTGCTGACAATAAATTGCTAGTAAATCAAAAGCTAATTAACATTTATATTAAAAATAATTGGGATTACAATGATTTAAGACCGCCTAAAATTTTTAATTACGATAGCTTAGTTTCAAAATCAATTAGATGGAATAATAAATCAATTGCTTTTGTCAACGAAAAATGGAATTCAGATTCTGATATGGATTTTGCCATAATAGACAAAGATCTAACAAATATCTCATATTCTATTTTTAACAACCCTGAAACTATATTTATTCTCCCTGATTTAATATATAATTCAAAAAATAAAATTAATATTTACTATTTATCAGAAAAATCTTCATTAATCTATGATTTAAGAAAATCTGGCGCTTACATTTACAACTTTTAAGAAAATGACAAAAAAAACAGAAAAAAAATGGAGTTTAGATTATTCTTTTTTTGAAAAAAAAGGGTATAAAGATTTTGCATTAAAACTTAAGTTGAACGGTGATAAATCTGCAAAAGCATTCAGAGTTTTTTTTAATAATTTAGCAAATGAAGCCAAAGAGACCAAACAGGCAAGTCATTTGGTAGTTAAGTTTATTAGACAAGGGAAACTCTCCAAAGAAGAAGAGAAAGAGTTAAAACTTCAATTTTACGATGTGCTAAAAGTAATGGGTGTTGGCATTCCTTTTTTTATGATTCCAGGTGCTTCAGTTTTAGTCCCTTTTCTTTTGAAATTAGCAAATAAGTTAGGAGTTGATATTATTCCAAGTTCTTTTAAAAAAAATCAGGACCGATAAAATAAATTTTTTATCTAAATTAGATAAACAAACTAATTCTTACCATATGAAAAACATACTTGCTCTATTATTTATTTTGGCTCCTTTTTTATCATTTGCAGGTGATTGGGATGGCGGTGAATCTGTTCAAATGCAAGTTTGGAAAATGTCTCCGTTATTTTTTATTATTGGAAGTTTATTTATTGGTATTTTGTCTAAGCATTTTCTTAAAAGGGTTCCTATTCCTTTTACTGTTATTCTTTTAATTATAGGTCTGTGTTTAGGTGCCCTTCATCGCTTTGAATGGTTGGGTAATATTTCACTACTTGATGAATCAATATTTTGGGCTGGGCACATAAAACCCGAAATAATTCTTTATGTCTTTCTTCCCACCTTGATCTTTGAGGCTGCATTTGACTTAGATGTACATACTTTTAAAAAATCTTTCTGGAATGCTTTCTTGATGGCAGTTCCAGGAATCATAGTTGCTATTTTTATAAGTGCTAGTATGGCTATGGGGATAAAACATTTTGGAATTGGCTTTGGCAATTGGAATTGGTACGTATCTCTTATGTTTGGATCTGTTATTTGCGCTACCGACCCAGTAGCGGTAGTTTCTCTTTTAAAAGAGCTTGGAGGTGGTAAAAAACTTAGAACATTAATTGAAAGCGAATCACTTTTAAATGATGGAACTGCAATTGTTGTTTTTATGATTTTTTATTCTGCAATTAGTTCTCAAATTGGAGAATCTTC
>CAJIYZ010000122.1 GCA_905181675.1 Bacteroidetes bacterium MED-G20 | reverse complement strand
TTTAAATAAATGAAAAAAATAATTATCTCATTTTTCCTTTTATTATTTACAACATGTCTTAATTCCCAGACCTCTGACCTAGGAAATCCTCTTTCCTGGAAAGGTAAAATAAGTCTTCAAAATATTCCAGCAAAAATCATGTCTGGATACAATCAATCCACTGTTGATACTCAAGACAATACCAACGATGCTTTAAAAGATCGTCCTTGGAGATTTGGCTATAAATATGACGTTAATTACAACCTAAATAATTCTGGATCTTGGAACACTCTTCCAAATGGTGATAAAATTTGGCAGTTAGCTATAGAATGTCAAGGAGCATTGACAATGAATCTTTTGTTTGAAAATTATTATCTCCCTAAAGGTGCTTATTTATATTTATATGACATCGATCAAACCAACAGAGTTGGAGCTTATACTTTTAAAAATAATAGAATAGATGGTGAATTAGGTTCGGAATTAGTTCATGGAGAAAAGATAATTGTGGAATATGTCGAGCCTGCAAACGTTAAAGAATCGGGGAGATTTACAATATCCAATGTAATTCATGGGTACAGAAGTTTGGCACCAATTGAAAAAAGTCTAGTAAGAGCTTTGAACTCATCTGGAGATTGTAATATAGATGTCAACTGTCCATTGGGAAATGGATGGGATAGTGAAATTAGATCTGTTGCCATGATTGTTGTAGGAGGAAGTGGGATTTGTACTGGAGCATTGGTGAACAATACTTGTAACGATGGAAGTACTTATTTCTTAACAGCTAATCACTGTTTAGGCGGAAGTACAGGTTCTTGGGCTTTTAGATTTAATTGGGAAAGTCCACCAGGGACAGAATCATGCGCAACAACAACTGGATCTACAGACCCTGGTCCTCCATATGACCAAACTGCTAATGGTGCCACAATTTTAGTCAATTCAGCAGCTTCTGATTTTGCGCTTCTTGAAATAGACAACATGACATTATCCAACGCACAGAACTGGAACTGTTATTATGCTGGTTGGGATGCTTCTGATTTAACGACTGTTACTGAGGCAACCGGGATTCACCATCCTTCAGGGGATGTTAAAAAAATATGTCGAGAAAATGATGCCCCTTTTCATTCAAATTCTGCAGGAGCAGCAGTTTGGTATATTAATCAGTGGGAGCAAGGTGTAACTGAACCAGGTTCTTCAGGATCTCCTTTATTTGATCAAAACCATAGAATTATTGGTCAATTATACGGCGGGTTAGCAGCTTGCTCGGGGACAGTTAATAACAACCAACACGATTATTATGGTAGAGTAGGTGTTTCATGGAATAATGGATTGGATACTTATTTAGCGCCAACTTCTTGCGGTATTTCTACTTTAACTGACGATGGATGGGATCCAAATACACCAACTCTTCCAGATGATGCAGGAGTTTCAGCTATCACCTCACCACAAGGACCTTACTGCATAGATAACTTTGATCCGGAAATCACCCTTAGAAATTATGGTACTAATAACTTAACAACAGTTTCTATAAATTATGACATTGATGGTACAATCAATAATTCTTATTCTTGGACAGGTAATTTAGCTCCAGGAGGAACAGAAATTATAACCTTACCTAATATGATTAGTACAGCTGGTTCTCACACCTTTAATACCTATACTCTTCTTCCTAACGGAAACACGGATAGCAATCCCTTGAATGATGGAGCTAGTTCCAACTACTCTGCAACCATTGGTGGACAAGATATTTTATTAGAAATTAATACAGACTGTTGGGGATCTGAAGTAACATGGACAATTGAAGATGTTAATTCAAATGTTTTGGCTAGTGGTGGACCATACTCAGATGTTACTGGTGGTGAATACATAGCAGAAAATATTTGTTTGGCAGACAACTGTTTCGATTTTATAATAAACGATTCCTATGGAGACGGTATGTTTGGTTCTCAATGGGGTTCTTGTAGTGTAGATGGAAATTACACAATTACTCATGTATATTCTGGGACTGTACTAGCTTCAACAATTGCTACTAATGCAGATTATGGAAATCAAGAAGTCAATAATTTTTGCGTAACTCCTGCTACAATATGTGGAATGAATGTTTCTAGTTCTGTAAATAATCCTCAGTGCCAAGGTTTAGATAATGGAAGCATTAGTGTTGTGGTTTCTGGAGGTAGTCCTGGATATAGCTACGATTGGGGAACAACACTGGGCAATTCTTCAGGAATTAGTAATTTACCACCTGGAGTATTTTCTCTAGTGATTTCTGATTCTTTGCTGTGTGATACTATCATTAGCTACGATTTAAACTATTCTACAATTTTATCACTTAGTAATTTCGCTAGCGATATTTCTTGCAATGGTGCCAGCGATGGTTCTATTTCAGTAGTTGCATCTGGAAGTACTGGGTATTCTTACGATTGGGGTTCTGGTTTTGGAAATGTCTCTAGTTTAAGTGGATTGCCGTCAGGATCTTATTCTGTGAATGTAACAGACACTAATGGATGTATGCAATCTGCAGCATTTAATATATTGGAACCACCATTGAATCAAGCAAGCTATACTAATACAGTCTCTGATTTAACTGTATATTTCACTAATACATCCTCACTTGGAGCAAACTCTTGGAACTTTGGAAATGGATTGACAAGTTCATCTAATAGTCCATTTCATACATTTGCTAATACAGGAACTTATAACGTTTGTTTAACTTTAACTACTGCTTGTGGAACCTCTGTATATTGTGATGATATATATGTTCTAGACCCTAATACTGATATAGATGAAAATTTACAAGAATCCTTATTAGTGTTTCCAAATCCATCCAAAGGTGTTTTTAAAATAGATTACGAACCAATGTCTAGTTCAAATGTTCAACTGAATATTTTTGATCTAACAGGTAGATTGATATTTAATAAAGACTTTGAAAACCAAAGAGAAATTTTAGTAGATATTTCTAACAAATCTAAAGGAACTTACCTTTTAAAACTATCAGTAAATGAAGAGCAGGTTCAAAAAATTATAGTCTTTAATTAAAATAATTTTTTTCTCTTAAAGATAGAAACGGCATTTCTAAATATTTATAGGAGATAGAACTTACAATAATAGATCCTCCTAAGGTAAATGCTATAAATGCTCCCAAGGTTAACCAATTATCAATCTTGATGTTTTGCACAATACAGTACTGAAAACTGCAATGAATAAATATTATATGATAAATATATAAACCATATCCTCTAGCCCCTAAAAAAGACAAAAGTTTACTTTTTATTTTGAATGATGAATTTTCAGGCAGAAAAATTGAAATTAATATTGTAAAAAGTAAAGCAATAATTGAGGGTCTTATAATAAATAGAAGTGTTCCAAATTCATTTGGTAATATATATTTTTGAAAAACCACAACCAATACAACCAATATAACAACCATTCTTTTTATTTGGATGCTGATCTTTTGAATAAAGTCAATTGTTTTTTGGTAATCTGTAACAATGAAATAGCCTAATAAGCCACCAATGGCAAAGTAATCTAAATTTGCAAATAAATCATTGCTTACAATTAAGTTGTTATTGAAAATTGTCTCTTCAAAAGCCCTTGATCCCCAGGATATAACAATACAAATGAATAAAAATTTCAGAACATGTTTCATTGGGATAATAAATAAAGAAATCATCCAAAAAATATAAAAATGTTCTTCAATACAAAGAGACCAAAATACAGGTAATGGAGTCGTTTTAGGGAACTTATCAGTGATAAGCATCTTGTAATTCTCTAAGAATGTAAAAGAGTATTTCCAATCCAAGTCATATCCAGCTCCAACCATATGAAAGCCAATTTTTTCTTTAAAATCAAATGGAATTAGAAATACAATAATTACCATTAAAAAATATAGAGGCCAAATTCTAAAAGCTCGTCTAAAAAAAAACTTTTTAATATTTATTTGAGTCTCTTTTACTTTTTCAAGAATAAGTAAATAGGATATTAAGAACCCACTTAGAACAAAAAAAAATGAAACACCAATTCCACCACCACTTTTCAAAAATGAAAATATTGGAAAACTACCTTGAAATGGTATATGGAGAAAGTAAACTTTTAAAAAAGCAAAAAAACGCAAAGAATCAATAGAATGGAAATATCTCTTTTTCATTTAGCTGCCTGTTTTTAGACATTCAGACAGTTTTAAGAGAAAATAATATCTTACTAATTTAAATTAAGATATTACAAAAAAAAGTAATAATGCTTTGACTAACTAAGCGTTAATATACTCTATATACATAACATATTTTTAATATATTATATTTTTAATCAATTGACATTAAGTATATGGTACTTATTTACTAAAATTTAGAACTATAGTGACTTGTAGAAGTTGATTTTAATAGATTTCAAAGAACGAATTTATCTTCTAGTAGCTTTCGCTATATCTTCGAATTTAATGTCTTTATAGTCGTATGTTATAGTCTCAAAAAAACTATTTCCTATTTCATTTTTCCAGTCCATATGTAAGGATACATCGTATTTAGAAGGTGGCGATATAGTGTACTGAACAGAATATAAATCTTCTAATTTTCCAGGTAATGAAATATTTCTCGCATAATGAAAATTATCAGAAAGATTTATATGAGGAATTAAGTCTATAAATGTTTTTAATCCTGTACTCTGATTAGTAACTAGTGCATTTATATGTAAATAAGGAACAAACCCACCTTTGGGAGTTCCTTTTGGAACATTGTCTACATCCCAATTAACTCTAGCTTCAATATGAATATCTGTTAAATTCTCATTTAAGTTTGTTGATGAAGGCATAATCATATCCTTAATTGCACCTTCAAAAATGACTACAATTCCTGGTTCAATTCTTTCTTGGCCAATAATTAACTCTTGGGCTTTGAAAGAAATTACAGTTATTAATAAAAAAGTAAGAATCAATAATTTTTTAGAAAATACCATTTTTAAACTTTTTTCAATTTTCAATATTTTTTTGAATTTAATACACACCATTTATTAGGTATTCTTGAAAGAAAATAAATTTTATGATTATTATCTTAATGCTCTAAATCTTATTTACCCTTACAGCATTTAAGCCTTTTGGTCCTCTTTCTAACTCAAAAGAAACTTTGTCATTTTCTCCAATTTCACCGTTCAAACTACTAACATGAACAAAGTATTTTTCGCTTGTTACGTCTTCTTTAATAAATCCATAACCTTTTTCATCGTTGTAAAATTCAACTTTTCCTTTTTTAATAGGGTCGTCATTTTCATTTTCTCTAGTAGGAATTCCAATTTCGATGTCTTCAGCTTTTATTACAGTTCTTTTTGTTTTGTCTGGCGGAGTATCACTAAAATTGCCGTTTTCGTCTATGTAAGCGATAGATTCTTCAAACGACTTTTTTGGATTAGATTTTCTTTCTTCTCTTTTAGCCAATTTATCTTTACGTTTTTTTAAACGTTTTTTTTCTTTTTCTTTTTTGCTAAAAGTTTCTTGTGACTTACCCATGTAATTTATTGTTTTTGCAAATATAGGGTTATTATCTAAAATTTAAAGGTAAATAGAGCTATAAAATCTTTAAATATTGTTTAATTTTTCAACGATTTAAAGTTAAAAAG
>CAJIYZ010000121.1 GCA_905181675.1 Bacteroidetes bacterium MED-G20 | reverse complement strand
CTTATTGGATTTATCTTACTCTTCTCAATATTATTTACAAACCTTTGGACATATATGGTTAATTATAATTATTTCATATACGATTATGAACAAGAAGGTATTCACTATATTAATTCTCAAATTTCATTTTATAAAGAAAAAAATAAAAATCAACCTCTTTTAGGTTGGGCCATATTGTTTATGTTCACAGTTATATTAATTGGTGTTTTAAACGTCAATTAGGATTGTTATCAATATATAATTTTTAGTTTGTAGATGTAATTTTTCAATTTTGTATCTCTGTTTTTCATTACTTAAACAGAGATACACATCGTTACGTTGAAAACAAGAAGCCAATGCATTAAATTCTCTTAGTTATTTAACGGATATTTGAAATTATGGCCGAGGAAACCCCCCAATCTTCTAAAGAAACCCAACCTAAAACAAATAAAAAAAACATTTTTTTATTTGTTGGTTTAATAGTAGTTTCATCACTTGCTGCTTTCTATATAATTAAAAATAAATCAGCAGAAAAAAATGAAATATTTGATGTAGACCCTCTTGAAGATAGTTCAGCCAACGATACAATATCTTCCACAGACTCAATTATAACTCTCGATACCAATTATATAAATAAGATAGAAGAAAATGAGATAAAAGTCAACTTGCCAAAGAAAAGAACCAAAAAAACAGTTTCAAAATCTAGCTTAGAAAACAATCCTAATTATTGGGTTGTATCCAAAGGAAGTAATAGCGACACCTCGTTTTATTTACTGAAAAATAAAAAAACTGGCACAAAACTGTCTAATAAATTCTACAGTAAGAAAATGGCAACGGATGAGTTGAGGAATTTAAAGAATATTCTTTCCAAATAAAACCTTGATTATTTATGACTATAAAAGCTATTAATTTACTTTTTTTTCTTTTTATTTCATTTTTTTATCACTCACAAATAATTCCTTCCGACAGGGATTACCAATGGGAATCTTTTGGTTTACAAGATACCTCTACTGTGAATTTTAACAATATAGATCTATCCAATTACCCATTAAATTCTTCTGGTATTATTTCAAACGATAGTTTGTTTTCATCTATTATTACTACATTTTCATCTGGAGGTGCTTCTGGTACAATTCTTAATTTCCCATCAGGTTCTTTTTTATTTAACCAAACTATTAGTCTGCCAGGAAATATAGTTTTAAAAGGTAGAGGAGCAGATAGTACAATTTTAAAATTTGATTTAAATGGAGTTGGCAATGCTATTGAAGTTGTTGGCTCGGCAAGTAGTGATACTTCTAATTTATTACAAAATGCTTTCAAAGATAGTAACTCAGTATTTGTGTCGAACTCTTTGACTTTTATTCCAGGAGATTGGGTTAGAATTATTCGTAATGATGTTGGGCTGATTAGCAGCAATTGGGCACTTAATACTGTTGGTCAAATTGTTAAAATAAACCAGATAATTAATAACAAATTGGTTTTTAATTCTAACCTTAGAATGAATTACAATCTCAGTGATCAACCTTATATTAAAAAAATTGTAATCAAAGAAAATGTAGGCTTAGAATGTCTAAAAATCGTTAGAGAAGACGTTTCCTCTTCACAGGTTAGTAATGTCAAGTTTAGTAGAGCTGGTAATTGTTGGATTTCAGGAATCGAGTCCGATAAATGTAATTTTGCACATGTTGATGCAGAATACAGCACTAATTTGTCCATTTCTAAAAGTTATTTCCACGATGCACATTCTTACGGAGCTGGCGGTAAAGCATATGGAGTAATGCTTCATTTTACAACAAATGAATGTTTAGTGGAGGACAATATTTTTAATCATCTTAGACATTCTATGATTCTTCAAGCGGGAGCCAACGGAAATATTTTCGCATACAATTACTCTATAGACCCTTTTTGGACCGGGACTTTTTTCCCCGATAATTCCACTGGTGAAATTGTGCTTCATGGAAACTGGCCATATGCTAATTTGTTGGAAGGTAACGAAGTAGGCAATATAGTTGTTGATAATTCACATGGTGCAAATGGTCCACACAATACTTTCTTAAGAAACAGAGCAAATGGATACGGTATATTTTTTAGTGATACATCTTCGCCAGGCCAACATTTTATAGGTAATGAGATTACTAACGATTCTTTACCTGCTCCATTTAATAGCCTGACTTATTTTATTCAGGGTTCTAATCATCTAATCTACGGCAATAATTATTTGGGTAATATTGACCCTTTGGGAACCGATACACTTTCCGTTTTGTCTTATGCTTACTCTAGTCTGCCAGATTTTATTCCTTCAAATCAATGGGGCAGTATTGGAGTTCCAAATAGTATTAATAACTCAAGTATCCCAGCCAAAGACAGGTTTAGATTTAATGCTATTTTTAGCAATTCCTGTGGGCAAAATCTCACTAGTGATAAAATTTCCAACAGTAAATCAATAGATGTTTATCCAAACCCATTTAATAATCGTTTAAATATTGATGGTAATTCTTTTAAGACTGTAGAAGTTTATGATTCTTACGGTCGTTTAATTTTCCATTGCTTGAACTGTTCAAGTATTGAAAATATATCTTGGCCAACTGGGATTTATATCCTTAAACTTAAATCTATTAACAGTTATAAATTTTTTAAACTTCTCAAAAAGTAATTTAACACGTCCATCTCTTGTTAATAAAGAATTTATTTGTAAGATTTATTTCCTAAATTTAGGAAATGACTCTAAAAAACTTATTTCTAGGTTTTATTATTTTTTACGTTAATTCATTTAATGCCCAGTGCTATTATCAATTACACATGTACGATAGCTATGGTGATGGTTGGAATGGAGCTTTTTTAGAAGTAACCATGAACGGAGTACATGTTGGAGATTTTGATTGTGATGTTTCCTACACATTAGATTCAGTTTATTCATTCTCAGGTGCTACTATGGACTTTATTTTCCATTCAGGGAATTGGGATAGTGAAATAACATTTGCTATTTTATCACCTATTGGTGACACTTTGATTTATGGTCCTGCGCCAAGTGACTTGGATAATTTATTGCACACTTCAAATTCCACATGCCCAAGTACAGTTTCTTGTTTAAATCCTTTTTCTTTAAATGCAAGTAGTTTAACTACTAGTTCTGCAAACCTTTCTTGGATTCCATCTGCAACAGATACCATATGGAACTTACATTGGGATACTAGTCATATTAACTCTCATCCTGTCAATGGGGTTGGGAATTCAATTAATGGACTTAGTAATAATAATTATTCTTTGACTGCTCTAAATCCATACACAAGTTATGATTTTTATGTTCAAGCAGTTTGTGGTATAAATAGTAATTCTATTTGGTCTGGTCCATTTACCTTTACCACTTTGGTTATTCCTGGAAGTTGCGGTGCTTACTTATTAGAACTCAACGATTCGTATGGAGACGGCTGGAATGGAGGATACATAGATGTTTTATTAAATGGAACTGTTATCGATTCAAATATTACTATTGTGAATGGTTCAGGTCCAGAAAGCACACCAATTCCTATAGATTCTGGCGATGTATTAGACGTTGTTTATTATCCAGACAACTGGCCTGAAGAAAATTCTTATACTATCTATGACCAATTCGGAAATATCATTATTATTCAAAACAATATTCAACCAATGAACAATGGACCACTGAGTACTTACGGAATACAAGCTTGTGTCTCTTGTAGTTCACCTATAAGTTTATATGCTTCAGGCATAACTACTAATATTGCTGATTTGTCTTGGGTTTCAGGTGGGAGTGGAGGTGCTTTATGGAATTTAGAGTGGGGGGTAAGTGGATTTACACAAAGTTCTGGAACTTTAATTAACAACTTAAATTCTAATACCCATTCTTTGAATTCGTTAACTCCAGGAAGTGATTATGATTTTTACGTACAAGAAGTTTGTGGAGCCAACGATATTAGTTCTTGGTCTGGTCCATATACTTTTACCACCAACTCTTTAACAATTGCTGGTAGTTGTGGAATATTTAAAATTGCATTACTCGATAGTTATGGAGATGGTTGGAATGGAGGATATGTAGATATAGAAGTTAATTATTCTATTACTCAAACAGTTACTTTGCAAACTGGTTCTGGTCCGGAATATTTCGATATTCCTGTAGATTCTGGAGATGTTATAAATGTTTTATATACGCCAGATAATTGGGACGACGAAAATTCCTATGAAATTTACAATGAGGCAGGAGTAATGGTTGTGTCCGAGGCAGGTTCTAATGGAAATGGGCCAGTAGACACTTACGGACTTATTTCTTGTCAGTCAGCCGGTAGCGGTGTGTCAAACAGTCCCTGTGGATGGTTTATTCTTGAAACATACGATTCCTTATCTGATGGTTGGAACGGTTCTTACATGTCAATTGATTTGAATGGGGTTTCTTCTCACAATTTAACGATGTATAGTGGAAGTAGTACCCAATTACTTCCGTTTATGGTAGACTCAAATACGATTATTGATATTTCTTACCACGAAAATGGAGCAACAGATCAGGAACAAAATGGCTATAAATTAATGGACAATATAGGAAATACTATTGCTTACGAACTTGGTTCTGTAAATAATGCACCATTAAATACGAATGGAATAGCTGTATGTCAATCTACCACTAGCTCGAATATTAACAGTTATAATGATCTCTTAATCTATCCAAATCCTTCCAATAATTTGGTAAATATAAATTCACAAGAACTAATTAGTAAAATTACAATTACCAATATTCTTGGAGAAGTTGTTTTTGAAAAACACCCTAACCAAAGCTTTACAGCTATTGATGTTTCTAGCTTTTCTAGTAATATTTATACGATAAAAGTAATGTACGGTGAAGGACAAAAAGTAGAAAAGCTATTTATTCAGCACTAGATTTTACTATTGAATAAATACATTGTACCTCTTTTTAAACTCTGGGATATCTCGTTTTAGTTTCTTACAATGATTTTTTGCTTTTAGCGTTCCTTGATTAATTGCTTTGTTGATGTAAAAATTGCTTTTTTCAAAATTCTCCATCCAAAAATAAGCATCTGCTAGGTTGGCACTTATTAACCCAGATATTTTAGCATTTATTCTAGACTTTTTATTTTCTATGTCACTTTCTTCCATCTCCTGTTCCCAAATATTTATTGCTTTTTTAAGATTGACTTTAGCTCTAGATTTATTTCTGTCAAAACCTATTTCTGAATAACCAGATTCTGCATAATTAAGAGCAGATAATAATTTTTCGTAAGAATAATCTTGAAATTTTTTAACCATATATATTTCTGTGTTTTCTGTTTTCTTAGGATAACCAATTTCAGAATTTAGCAAGGAGGAAACATCGTTAATAGCTGTGTTCCAAAGTTTTCTTTGAAGACCTGTCCAAATATCTTTGTTTTTTTCTAATGTATTCATTTTCCAAATTTCATAATCGTATTCAGTTTTCCCATTGAAAATAACATGATTGGCTATCTTGTTATGGTATTGCTTCTGGTGTAATAATTGTCCATTTAAAGATGTTTTTATAGTGATAGGCATCTTGTATCTTGCTGTAACTACATAAGACTTTCCTTGATTGGTATATTTCCCTTTAATTGAAAAAACATCTAATCCTAAATTGTCTACTTCAATTTTAACACCAATATCTCCTTTGCTAAATCCTGCAATACTAACAGATTTGTTGTTCATTATTTCGTTGTAGGATTTGGATAAAACCGGTGGAAATAAAAAGTAAGTTTCTGGATATTCTGGTGATACAGGCTCAGTTGGTTTAACTTTAGTAATTCCTTTTGAAATATTTTGCTTCCAAGCACTAAGGCTATCTAAATGGTTTCTTTTTATTGTGTTTTTTATATCTCTCCAGTTTTTAACTTTTATTTGCTGTTGAGCCTCTGCTGAGTCAACCTTAAATTGATAAATAGATAATTGTTGGTTGTTTTTATTTAAATAAGAGTCTATATATAGGCAAAAGAAAGTAGAAATAGATTGGTCAATTTTTTGCTTAGGTAGTTGAATGTAATTGATGGATATTTTGTTGTCTTTAATATTTTGAGCGAAGAAATAATTGCTAAATATTATTCCAATTATAAGAATTAGATATTTCATTAGTTTTAGTTTTCGCTGAAAGTAGTTAAATTTTAAGACTTTATAATATTATATGATTTTCAAACAAAATTATGTTTTGGCTATATGTTAATGAAATTTTAGACTTTTATTCCAAAAACTACCACATCATCTACTTGTTCTAGACTGCCACGCGACTGCTCAAATCTTTCGTTTAAAATTCTTTCTGTTCTTCCATAGTTTTGTTTTGGATACAACAATTAAGACTTTTCATATTTGAGGATTTTAATTTCTTCCCTCTCTATCCTCCAAATTGGCTATTATAACCATCTGAAAAAATATAAATCATATCTCCCCTTTGAAG
>CAJIYZ010000120.1 GCA_905181675.1 Bacteroidetes bacterium MED-G20 | reverse complement strand
TAATCATCTTAGTTTGCTTTAGTTTTCAATTCAAACTTTCTGATAATAGAAGAACAGATTTCTTACTGTCAACTTTTGGTAATAAATCAAAAAATAAAATAAGGGTTTTAGAAAATTCAATTGTCTGCATTCCTTTCGTTTCAATCCTCACTTACAAAATTTTATTTCTTGAAGCCGTCATTTTGTTTATATGTTCAATTACCATTGCATTATTCTCTTTTCGCACTAGTCTAAATTTTACAATCCCTACACCTTTTTCCAAAAATCCATTTGAATTTTTAACAGGTTTTAGAAAGACCTTTTTCATGTTCCCTTTGGCTTATGCATTGACTGCTATCGCAATTAACGTAGACAATTTTAACTTAGGCATATTCTCAATGTTGTTGATTTCTATCACCACATTGAGTTATTACTCAAAACCGGAGGAAGAATACTATGTTTGGGTTCATGCAGACACTACAAAATCATTTTTAAAAAAGAAAATTATAATTGCAACAAAAAATTATATCCTGTTGACAATTCCGATTTTAATTGGTCTTTTGATATTTTATCCAATTAAATTTGGTTTGATTTTACTCTTTCTATTCATTGGTATTTTGTTTTTATGGACAATGCTGTTGGCTAAGTATTCTGTATTCCCTGATGAGATTCATTTATCCATAGGGTTGATAATTGCTTTTACCATATTATTTCCTCCACTTATACTGGTTGTTATTCCATATTTATATACCAAGTCTATTAATAACCTAAAATTGATATTTAATGATAAAAATTAAAGGGCTTAGCAAGTCTTATAATAATAATGAAGTGTTGAAAGAAATTAACATGGAATTTTCAAGAGGAAAGGCTTATGGCATAGTTGGAGAGAATGGAGCAGGGAAAACAACCTTATTTAAATGTATTGCTGGCTTAGAAAGTTGTACTGGTGAAATTCTTTCGGAATTACAACCATTGAAAAATCATTTAGGTTTGCTCCTGACAGATCCCTTTTTTTTCACTAAAATTACGGGTAAAGAGTATATAAGGCTTCTGTGCAATGCACGGGGTAAGAAGAACATTAACATAGACCAAAAGAATATTTTCGACTTGCCACTAAATCAATATGCTTCTACCTACTCAACAGGAATGAAAAAGAAGTTAGCAATAACAGCCATTCTTCTTCAAGAAAATGAATATTTCATTCTTGACGAGCCATTTAATGGTGTTGATATCCAGAGCAATATGATTTTGACGGAAATAATATTGAAGCTAAAAGAATTGGACAAAATAATTATAGTCTCTTCACATATTTTTTCAACCTTGAGTGATACTTGTGATGAAATACATCTTTTAAGAAATGGGGAGCAAATCAAATCTGTTCAAAAGGTAGACTTCAAAACTTTAGAGCAAGAAATGAAAGAGATTACAATTGGAAACAGAATTGAAAAACTTGAACTTAAATAAGAAAATCGTTTGTAACAAATTGTATAGTGCATTTCCTAAGGTATACGCACCATACACAAACGTTATGGGTAGATAAAGTTGATGTTTTTTTCTACTTCGTCGGATAAAGTGTGGTGAACTGGACAATTATGGGCAGCTCTTTCTAAAATTACTTTTGTTCTTTCATCGTAATCTCTAGGGAAAGTTAGCTCAATGTCAATTTTAGAAATCCTTCTTGGATTAATCCCCATGGTTTTTTTTACCATTGCTTTAGCACCTTTAATGCTAATTCCATTTTTCTCCACTGCAATGGCCATAATAGTCAATATACAGCTTGCCAAAGCAGAGCATACCATATCTGTCGGAGAAAAGGTTTCTCCAAGACCATGATTGTCTTTAGGGGCGTCGGTACTTATTTCAGATCCAGAATCTAAATGAGTAGCAGTTGTTCTTAAATTTCCTTGGTATTTAATTTCAAATGAATTCATAATATAACTTTGAGTAAATATAATTATATGATTATTATTAATTATAATTACTTAGTATTAATCAATCCTTATTTAATTGAAAAAAAGTCACTGGAAATTAATTTTAATCTTTTCAATTTATTGTCTTCCTATTTTATCCCAAAAAAATATTGAGTTAATTAAGTTCAATGATTATCCCAAAGTAAAATCTTATAAAGCCAAGAAGAGCAAGAACTCTTCAATGTTCCAAGGAAATAAGAAAACAAAAAAATATTTTGAAGGTTGGTATTTTAAAATGGTCTCCCATGATGAAATGTCTATTTTGAGTGTTATTCCTGGTATTTCAATTTCTGAAGATGGATCCTCCAAACATGCATTTATTCAGTTAATAGATGGTAAGACTGCCAAAACTAAATATATAAATTACCCTATAGAAGAATTCTATTATTCAAAAGACGATTTTTTAATTCAAATAGGAAATAATATTTTTTCCAAAGACAGCCTAGTTTTAGATATTCAAAAAGATAGTGTTTCCATAAATGGAATGGTTTACATGAAAAATATAGTAGAATTAATTCCTGAAAAAAGTAAAAAAAGACAAAAAATAATGGGCTGGTACGATAAAGTTCCTTTTATGCAATGTTACCATGGTCTAGTTAGTCTAAATCATGATTTGGAGGGAGAAATAATGGTTAACAACATTAGCTATGCATTTAATAGCGGAAAAGGATATATAGAAAAAGATTGGGGTAAATCAATGCCCTCTTCGTGGATATGGATCCAATCCAATAGTTTTAAAAACAGTAATTCATCTTTTATGGTATCTATTGCGAAAATTCCATGGATGGGGTTCTCTTTTACTGGATTTCTTGGTTTTTACTATGTAAATGGAGAAATTGTACGCTTTGGGACCTATTCAAATGCCAAATTAAAAATCATCAAAATAGAAGAAGACAATTTGAAGATTAACATTCATCTAAAAAATGAGATTTTAGAAATTAATACAATTAAGAAAAATTCTGGAGTATTAAAAGCACCAGTAAAAGGCAGTATGGAAAGAAGAATTTCAGAAAGTATTGATGCCAAACTTCATCTTGCTATTTCAAGAGAAAAATCCAATTCAAAATTTAAAGATGTATCATATGTTACTGGTTTAGAGACTGTAGGAGACAAAGAAGATCTTTTTAATAAGAAACACTTTAAAAAATAGTTATTAAATGAATGCTGCTAAAAATAATCGAATTACATCCTTGGATTTATTAAAAGGGGCTATTATGATAATTATGGCTCTAGATCATGTGAGAGATTACTTTCATTACGATGCTTTTTTCTTTGACCCAACAGATCCTGAAAAATCTAATTTAGGTCTCTATTTAACAAGATGGATTACCCATTACTGTGCTCCTACCTTTAGTCTTTTGGCAGGTGTTTCGGCTTATTTAATTGGCAAAAGAAAAACTAAAAAAGAGCTGTCAATATTTTTACTGAAAAGAGGGGTTTGGCTGGTTTTTATTGAGCTTACGGTTGTAAACTTCTCATGGTTTTTTGACATTCATTTTCAAACCTTTGGTCTTTTTGTTATTTGGTCTCTAGGAATAAGTATGATTTTTCTTGCAGCTATCATACATCTTAAGCTGAAACATATTTTAGTAATTAGTTTGATTGTGATTTTCGGACACAATACGCTAGATTCTTTTCAGCTTGGCAACCAAATATTTTGGTCCATTATACATGAGCGTAATTTTATAGATTTATCAAATGGAATTAAATTACTTGCAGCCTACCCTATTCTACCATGGATTGGCGTAATGTCTTTTGGGTATTATATTGGCTCATTTTTTGAAAAAGATTTTCCGTCTGTAAAAAGAAAGAAGGTGTTTTTAATTATTGGTTCTACTGCTGTAATTATGTTTTTTATTATTAGACTGCTAAACGGATATGGTAATTTTAATAATTGGAAAAACTATGGGTTGGTCATTCAAACTTTATTTTCATTTTTTAATCCCGCTAAATATCCTCCGTCACTTTCTTATTTATTGATGACTTTAGGACCAGTATTTATAATTTTATCTATCACTGAAAACTTAAAAGGAAAAATTATTAATACAATTAGTGTTTTTGGTAAAGTTCCATTTTTCTACTATATCCTACATATATATTTCATTCATTTATTGGCTTTAATAACTGCATGGATTACAGGTTTTGGATGGGAAAGCTTGATTATTAAAGGATGGGTTACACAATCACCGTTATTAAAAGGGTTTGGTTTTAATTTATGGATAGTTCACTTGATTTGGATTGCTATTGTAACAGCACTTTATCCATTATGTAAAAAGTTCAGTACTTACAAACAAAACAACAAAGACAAAGCTTGGCTTAGTTATTTGTAAAAACTCATTTTGAATAGCAAGAAAAGAACCACCTACTTATTAATTTTTGGTTTAATTATATTATTAGTCCCATTAATTGGAATGCAATTATCTAGCGAAATATATTGGGGGCTTTTTGATTTTATTGTTGCTGGAATTTTAATTATTGTACTGATTTTAGTTTTAGAACTAATATTTAGAAAAGTTCAAAGCAACAAAAAAAGACTTTGGCTGGTAATACTAATTGGGATTTTATTTATTATGACTTGGGTTGAGTTAGCAGTTGGAATTTTTGGGAGTCCATTTGCTGGTAGCTAATCTTTTAAAAGGAGAGTGTTTTCACTCCATATATGATTAAATATATCAAAAAAATTGCAAAAAAAAGAGTAGAATTAACTACTCTTAATTTCTTATATATTTAAAAAGTTTTTTAATCTGTTAATTTAGAAACATACTTTTTCTCTGAACTACCATCAGTATACAAATGAATTATAATTTCATTATTTACTTCATCAACTTTTACTTCTTGACCCAGCACATTAAAAATTTTATGTAATACTTTTTCTTTGTTATTTACCGTTGTAGTCCCTGTTGATGGATTCATTTGAACATATGAGAAACCTCCGTTAGAATTATTATTGTTTGAAGGAATAAACGAAACACCAAATATAGTTACGCATGTAACATTATCTAAAATAGTCATGTTCAACATCATTGTAAGTGTATCCATCATAGTATTTGACATATAAGTATCTTGAGATAAAGTACTGCTCCATAGACAATTATTACATGTAGAAGATGTATCCATAGATTGAGCTATTAAATCCGCCATATTATTGATATAAGAGGCTCTCCATCTGTGCTGAACATTGGATGAAATTAATCCAGCTACAACAAGACTATCCACATTAGAACCTATTTGAAACGAATAATTATTCCCTGAAGTTCCGGTTGCTGAAAGATTTATTAAACCACAATCTCCAAATTGCGCATGAGAAGAAATAGAGGAAATTAATATGGCAAGATAAAGTGTAATTTTTTTCATAATATTTGAATTATAACCTAAACGTTAAATAAAATAAAAGTGAGGGTACGGAAAAAAACATAAGGTTTTAAGTTGATATACTCCGAATATTTTATAATTATTAGAAATATATTTTACATTGAAATTTTTATAATTAAAAAATGCTTCTTAAATTATAGAAAAAAACAAATGAAAAACATGTTATTTTATTCACTCCTGGTAGTATTTCCATTTGGATGTTCAGAAAAAAATGAAGTCTCTAATTCTGAAAGCAAGTCAAAGTGTCCGATTCATTTTGGCAATAATCAAACAAGTGGATTAACTACTACTAACCAAGGAAATACCAATCGTGATTGGTGGCCTAATCAATTAGATTTGAGTGTTTTAAGACAAAACTCCGCTAAATCTAATCCAATGGGAGAAGATTTCAACTACCAAGAAGCATTTAAAACTCTAGATTATTTTGCACTAAAAAAAGATATAGAAACTGTAATGACAGATTCCAAAGATTGGTGGCCAGCAGATTATGGAAATTATGGTGGACTATTTATAAGAATGGCTTGGCACAGTGCTGGAACTTACAGAACTGGTGATGGTCGTGGTGGTACAAGAGCTGGACAACAAAGATTTGCACCTCAAAATAGCTGGCCAGACAATGCAAATTTAGATAAATCTAGAAGACTATTGTGGCCCATAAAGCAGAAGTATGGAAGTAAAATTTCTTGGGCAGATTTAATGATTTTAGCAGGAAATGTAGCCTTAGAATCTATGGGTTTTCAAACCATTGGATTTGCTGGGGGAAGAACAGATGTTTGGGAACCTCAAAGCAATGTATATTGGGGAGCAGAGAAAAAGTTTTTAGATGACGAGCGATACACAGCAGATAGAGAGTTAGAGCAACCTTTAGCAGCAGTTCAAATGGGATTAATTTATGTAAATCCAGAAGGTCCCAACGGGGAACCAGACCCGGTAAAAGCAGCTATTGATATAAGAGAAACTTTTGGAAGGATGGGGATGAATGATGAAGAAACTGTTGCGTTAATTGCAGGAGGACATACTTTAGGGAAAACTCATGGCGCAGCTAGCGGAGATAATTTAGGTGCATCTCCAGAGAGTGCAGAAATTCAAGAACAAGGATTGGGATGGAAGAGCAAACATGGAACTGGAAAAGGGAAAGATGCAATTACTTCTGGACTAGAAGTTATCTGGACACCCACTCCTACACAATGGACCCATAGTTATTTTGTCAGTCTATTTGAACATGAATGGGAACTTACTAAAAGCCCAGGGGGAGCTAATCAATGGGTTGCAAAAGAATCTGAAATGTTAGTTCCAGATGCATTTGAATCTGGAAAAAGGTACAAGCCAACTATGCTTACTACTGATCTTTCTTTAAGAGAAGATTCTATCTATGAAAAAATTTCAAGAAGATTTTATGAAAACCCGGAAGAGTTTGACAAAGCATTTGCTAGAGCATGGTTCAAACTAACTCATAGAGATATGGGACCAAAGACTACCTACCTAGGACCAGAAATTCCTGAAGAAGATTTTTCTTGGCAAGATCCAATTCCAGCGATAAATCATGAATTAGTAACTAGTAAATCTATTGGTTTACTTAAGCAAGAAATTAAAAATTCTGAGTTGTCAAATGAAGATATGATTACTACTGCCTGGGCTTCAGCATCCACTTTTAGAATTTCTGACAGAAGAGGTGGAGCAAATGGTTCGAGAATTTCTTTAGAACCCCAGATAAGTTGGGAATCTAATAATCCAAAAGAGCTAAAGAGAGTAATTAAAACATATAAAGAGATTCAAGAAAAATTTAACAGCCAATCTATTGCAGAAAAGGTTTCGTTAGCAGATTTGGTTATTTTGGCAGGGTATGTTGCCATTGAAGATGCTTCATCTATGGCAGGAAAAACTATTTCACTACCATTTATACCTGGAAGAATGGATGCTTTAGAAAACCAAACAGATATTGATGGATTGTCTGTACTAGAACCTATAGCAGATGGGTTCAGAAATTATAAAAAAGCGGACTATACTCTTTCATCTGAAGAATTGCTTTTAGACAAAGCCCAGCAATTAACCTTGACAGCTCCAGAGATGACTGCTCTTATTGGAGGAATGAGAGTTCTTAATTCAAATTATGACAAATCTAGTGTTGGTGTTTTAACAGCAACACCTGGTGTTTTAAATAATGAATATTTCAAAAACCTTTGCAGTATGGATTATGAGTGGAAACCAAAATCAGAAGAATCTACGCTTTTTAATGGCTACAAAAGAGGAACTGAAGAATTAAAATGGACTGCTAGTAGAGCAGATTTAATATTTGGATCTAACTCTGAACTAAGAGCAATATGTGAAGTTTACGCTAGCGATGATGGTGGTGAAAAATTTGTTGTTGATTTTGTAAATGCTTGGACAAAAGTGATGAATTTAGATAGGTTTAAACTCCAATATTAATTTAATAAGGTTGTATTGTTCAATACTTATTAATCAATTATATATTTTTCTGTAGACAAATATTAATTTTGTCTAAATGAATAAAATATTAGTTGTTTTTTCTTTATTTCTATTTGTAAATGCACAAAGTCAAAAAGAAATCACATCCAAGAAAAGAACTAGTTCGATAACTTTAGATGGGAAACTTATAGAAAGTGATTGGCAAAATGCTAATTGGTCCTCAGGTTTCACTCAAATGAAACCATTTCCAGGTGAAAAAGCTTCCAAAAAAACTGAAGTTGCTATGTTATTCGATCAGGAAGCTATTTATTTTGGTGTAAAATGCTATGACAACCCTGATTCAATTTCTAAAGTACTTTCTCTTAGAGATGACTACAACCCAAATTTAGATTATTTCGGAATTTTTATTGACACATATAACGATAGGCAAAATGGTTTTTTCTTTGGTGTTAGTAGTAGAGGTGTTCAAGGAGATGCTAAAATATTTAGCGAGGACTTTAACGACTTATTAAATTTGGTTTGGAGAAGTAAAATTCAAATAAATGATGAAGGTTGGTTTGCGGAAATTAAAATCCCTTATTCAGCCCTTAGATTCCCAAAAACAAAGGTTCAATCATGGAATATAAATTTCGCAAGACAAATAAGCAGATTTAGAGAAGAAGGAACATGGAGTCCAGTAAAGCCAGATTTAGAGAACTTTTTGCTAGAAAGTGGAGCAATTAAAGGAATTAAAGATATTACACCGCCACTAAGACTGGCATTAATTCCTTTTCTATCTAGCTACACAAGTTTTTCAAAAGACAGTGAAACTTTTTCTAATTTCAACGGTGGAATGGATGTGAAATATGGGATTAATGAAGCTTTCACTTTAGACGTTACATTGTTGCCAGATTTTGGACAAGTTATATTTGATCAGCAGGTATTAAATATCAGTCCATTTGAAATGCAGTTTAATGAAAATAGACAGTTTTTTACCGAAGGAACTGAACTATTCAACAAATCGAACTTATTTTATAGTAGAAGAATTGGTGTTCAAACTCCATCAAGAGTATATCAAAGTCAACTAAATGATGGGGAAGAATTGAACGAGATACCAACTTCAGTTCCATTGATAAATGCGAGTAAAATATCAGGGAGGTTAAAAAATGGTTTAGGTATTGGTATTTTTAATGGCGTTACAGCAGAACAAAAAGGAAAAGCAATCAATAATTTAGATGACAACGTGAGAGAGATCTCTATAAGTCCTTTAACTAATTACAATGTTATTGTCTTAGATCAAAATCTAAAAAATAACAGTTCCTTAACTTTTACCAATACCAATGTTTGGAGAGCTGGAAATTTTTACGATGCCAATGTAAGCGGACTCGATACCAAGCTAAATACTAAAAGCAACGATTATTTTGTGCAAACTCAAGCGGTAGTATCCAACATATTAGATACCAACAACAATTCATTAGGACATACATGGGGAATAGAAGCTGGAAAGCAAAGAGGAAATTTCACTTTTGGACTGGAATACTACGAGGAATCTGATACTTATGACCCTAATGACTTGGGGTTTTTAAGAGCAAATAATAGTAGAGTTGGTGAAGTATATGTAGGTTATAGAAATTTCAATCCCAAAATTGAAAAGTTAAATAAAATTTTCACTAGTGCTTCACTTTCCAATGAGTGGTTATATGCACCAAACCTTTTTGGTGGAAGTTTTTGGAATGCAAGAGCTACCACTGTATCCAATTCTTTTAATGCTTTTGGAATAAGATTAAGCGGAACATTAAACGAATCCAATGACTATTTTGAACCAAGAGGAGATATTATAGGAGATGAAAAATTTATTCGTCCTGTATGGACTAGTACAAGAGCATGGTTCTCTTCAAATTACCAAAAAAGAATTGCTGCAGATTTTGGAATTGGCTATGTTTTTGTTGAAAGAGGTGACTGGTGGGAATGGAACTACGATTTTGAAGGAAGACTTAGGATAACCAATCAACTTTTTCTAATTCACAACTGGGAGCAAAGGTTCCAGAACAATAGTGAAGGTTATGCGGTAGATTTTGGGACACCTGAAGTCACTCATAATGGAATAATATTTGGAAATAGAGATAGAATAAATACCACTCAAACACTTGGCATTGATTATACTTTAACTAATAGGATAGGAATTACATTTCGATTAAGAAATTACAATGCCATCATTAAATACAATAATTTTTCTGAGCTTCTTTCAAATGGAAGATTATCTAGCTTAGAAAACTATCCTGGTGAAGATGTTAATGGCAACTCCGTATACGACATCAATTACAATGCCTTTACGATTGA
>CAJIYZ010000119.1 GCA_905181675.1 Bacteroidetes bacterium MED-G20 | reverse complement strand
TCCTACCAAGTAAATGTTTATCCAAACCCAACTTCAAATGAACTATTTATATCTTCTGTCTCTGAAATCAAGTATTTAGAGATACATAATTCATTAGGACAGAAAGTTTATGGAAAATCATTAAAGTCTCTACAAGTTAACTTAGATATTTCCAATTTTTCTAACGATTTTTATATAGCAAAAGTAGTTTTTGAAGACAATGTGTCCATTGTTAATTTTATTAAAAATTAATTTTAATCCTGTAGTAATGAAATTTTATTTTTCAATTTTTTTATTTATAAGTTTTAGCTTAAATCTATGTTCTCAAATAGTTTATAACTGGCAAAATTCTAAAGAGGGTTGGGTAAGTTGTAATAATTGTAATTGTAACCTAACAGAACAGCCAGATGCGATGGCCATGAGATTGTTTTCATCAAATGCTAAAATGATGAGTGGAAATCCTTCTGCAAATTTGGGTATTAATGGATTAGACTATAATCAAGTTCAAATAACTCTTAAAAATCCGAACCAAGGATCTGGAGTTGCTAGGTTATTTATTTATCCTCCAGGTTCAACTACCGACACTTGTTATTATACTTTTCAAGTAGATACTTCTATGACTAGTTTTTCCACTTATACTATATCTCTAGACTCAATTCCGTCTGGTGGATTATCTTCAGTTTATAATGGTCCAATTGGTCGTTTTGGATTAAGAGCACCATGGGGAGGAATGAATTTTGATACGGTTTTTTGGAAGCAAATGATTATCTCTAATACAAATCTGGTTGCCGATACTGTTGATATTACTTTTAAAGTTGATATGTCTAATGTTGTTGATTCATTTTCAGTTCCAGAACTAAACGGAACTTTTAATAATTGGTGTGGCAATTGCAATCCTATGGCTAGTCCAATGTTAAACGATATTTGGGAAATAACTATGCCTTTTTTAAGTGGAGATACCATAGAATACAAATTTTCAGCAGATTCTTGGTCTATTCAAGAAACTTTAGACCCTACTGAGAATTGTACTAACGACGATGTGAATTTCACTAACAGAGTTCTAGTGATTCCTTATAATGATTTTGTTTTAGATGAAGTATGTTGGGGCAGTTGTAATCCATGTGTTTCAGGAACTGATTTTCAAAATATAAATAATTTAAAAATATACCCTAATCCATCTTCTGATTTTTTAACCATCCAATCAAATAATCTAATAAACCCAATTTCTATATATGATATTACAGGGAAATTAATTATTCAAAACATTGGGAATGCCAAAGAAATAAATATTGATATTTCAAATCTTCGTTCTGGATTATACTTTATAAAATCTAGTTCCATAAATTCTTCTTTTATGAGAAGTTTTTTAGTTAATAATTAATTCTTCATGGTTAAAAGAATAACGTCTTTACTGATTTGCATTACATTTTATAATTTATATTTCTCTCAAGAACTAGTATTAGGTGATTATATCCCTGGAAATGGCATGGTTTTTTCTAGTAGTGATCAGAACTATAAAGTAGTTCTTAGAGGCTATACCCAGTCTTTATTTGAATCTAAAACTATTTCCTTTGATGATCCTAATATTATAGATGACAATACTTACAATAGATTTAGAGCAAGAAGAGTAAGATTAAGACTTTCAGGAAATCAGTTGTCTCCAGGATTTAGTTATAGATTACAAGTAGATTTAGCACAATCTGTTGTAGGTGATGGAGAACTAGCCGGTCTTTTGTTGGATGCATGGATTGGTTATAACATTAACAAAAAAATTAAAATTGTCCTTGGTCAGAAAGCCACTCCAACAGATAATATTTCTCTTCAAATGGCATCAAATTCCTTGCAATTACCTGAAAGAAGCAGAGTTACTTCTGCTTTTGCTTCCATTAGAGAAGTAGGAATATTTATGGAAGGTAAATTTAAATTAGGGAATACTTCTGTTATTAAACCAATGATAAATATCACCAACGGAGATGGACATAACACATTAAATAATGATTTTGGTGGGTTTAAATATGGTGCAAGAATTAATTTTTTACCCTTCGGCTTATTCAGGAATTTCGGACAATTTAGACAAGTTGACTTAGTAAGAGAACTCAATCCAAAACTAATGATAGGCCTAAACACCAGTTATAATGTAGGAATGAGTAGCAGAAGAGGTAGAGGAAATGGAGATATTCTTTATCTAAATTCATTAGGTGATTATAGTTTGCCAAATTTTTTAAAGTACGGTGCAGATATTCTATTTAAATACAGAGGATTTTCTTTGATTTCTGAATTTGTTCAAACAAAGGCTTATGTTCCTACAGATATTACCCAAAGACAAAGAAATGATGGTTCAGTTTCTACTTCATTTGAAATAGACGGAGTTCAAAATGTAGAAAATTACGTAAGAAATAGAATGATGTTAGGAAGTGGTTTCAATATTCAAATGGGATATTTATTAAAGTCCTTGTATTCGTTAGATGCTAGATTTTCTAATTTACAGTCTGATAAGTACTCATTTATGAATAACTCTGCTTTTTATAACAGAAATCAATACTATACTATTGGATTTAGTAAATATTTCATGAAAGCCTATACCTATAAAATTCAAGCTTCTTATACCTATGTCAACGATGCTATGATTCGCGATTTAACCAGTATTGAGAATACTGCGTATCAAGGAAATGAAAATATTTTTAGATTAATGGTGCAAATTGCTTTTTAATGCAATATTTATTATCCATATCCATTTATATATTCATCTTTTCATTTTTTGGCTTTAGCCAAGATTCAAAAAAAACAACAGCTAAATATTTTTCAGATTTTGATTTAGAAATATACTCTCCTGCATTTTTTAAGAAAAAAGGGTTTACTAAATACAAAGAGATGGTATCTTTTTTAGATACTTTAGAGATTAAATATCCAAAGAAAGTATCTGTAAAATTCATAGGAGAATCTCAAAACGGTTTAAAAATTCCTATGGTTTTTTTAGGCAATGCCAGTAGTGAATTTAAAGTTTGTTTCATGGGGGGGTTGCACGGCAATGAACCAGCTAGTACTGAGGGTATGTTGTTTTTAATCAATAATCTTATCAAAGAAGATTCTCTAAAATATTTAGTAGACAACTTAAATATAGCCATCATACCAATGGCAAATATTGATGGTTATCAAAAGCAAAATAGATATGCCTCTAATGGTCAAGATTTAAATAGAGACCAAACAAAATTTTCTAACCCTGAGTCTATATTTATTAAAAAAGCCATAAATAAGTTTAATCCAGATTTAATGGTTGATTTTCATGAGTATAAGCCTTATCGAGTTGACTTTGTGAATTTCGGAGAATATGGTACGACTTCTATGTTTGATTGTATGTTTTTATATTCAGGGAATCTAAACACCTCTGAACTAATTAAAGAAACTATAGAAGATAAATACATACCAAATGTAAGTGATAAACTAGATTATTATGGTTTAACCCATCACAATTATATATCCTCTAAACATAAAAACAATAAAGTATATTTTAATTTGGGTTCTGTTAGCCCAAGATCTAGTGCTACTTCCTATGCATTAAGTAATACCATTTCCATGTTAATGGAAGTAAGAGGCGTTGGTTTAAACAGAACATCTTTTAAAAGAAGAGTTTTTACGACATATTTACTGGCAAATTCTTTTTTAAAAACATCCGCTGACAATACTTCAGAAATAAAAAGAGTTATTGAAAAATCTTGTCTATTCCCAAAAGACATTGTAATAAAGTACAAAAAAGAAAAAAGTATTTATAAATTAAATATGATAGATGTCTATTCTAATGAGATTGTCCCTGTAGATATTGTGATGTATAATAATCTCAAATGCGATACTGTTTTAAAAAGAAAAAGGCCTAAATACTACATTATTGACTCAAGTTTAGATATTGTTATCGACAAGTTAGAAATTTTAGGATTGGATATTGACACACTTAAATACGACGAGCTTTTGAATGTAGAATCTTACAAAATAATTTCAGAAAAAAAATCACCTATTTTATTTCAAGGCTTTTATCCAAATATTGTTAAAACAAGTATAATTTCTGAAGAAAAATTATTTAAGAAAGGCACTTTTGTAATTCCTATGGACCAAAGAAGATCTAATATTGCTGTAGAAACATTGGAGCCTGAAATGCTTTCTGGGTTTTTAAGATTCAATGTTATTAAGCCAAATGATATTAGTAAGATTCACAGATACCTATTAAACAAAGAATTATGAAAAAAATCATATCAATAATTTCTCTTTTTGCAATTATTACAACTGTTCATGCACAAGAGTCTAATCAAGATATTTCAGCATCTTTTGACAAAAACAACGATTACACCTATAATTTAGGTAGTGGTATACTTTTTAATTTTGACGACAGTACCCATATGTTTCAGATTGGTGGAATGAGTCAGCCAAGATTTTTAAATTCAAGAGTTAATGATACTACATTAGATCCTGGAAATTATTTTGGAATTAAAAGATCATACTTCAGTTTGAATGGTTCTTTAAATAAAGGAATGTTTTCTTTTCTTATTCAAACTAATTTTAGTGATTCTTATCCTTTATTAGATGCTTGGGCAGGATACCATCCAAATAAAAACGTTAGTATTTATTTTGGTCAAAGAATGTCCCCATTCAATAATTTATCTATGCAAATAATGGAATATAACTTGCAATTTGCTTCAAGAAATTATCTAAGTCAGAACTTTACTGAGAGTGGAAGAGAATTTGGTTTATTTATTGAGAGTAAGTTTTCTATTGGCAATATTGGATTTAAACCTATTCTAGCTATAACAAGTGGAGATGGTAAAAATTCTTTTGGTGTTCTTTCCAGTGAT
>CAJIYZ010000118.1 GCA_905181675.1 Bacteroidetes bacterium MED-G20 | reverse complement strand
AGTTGTAATGATAAAAGCAACTCATTTATTGAAACTAAAAATGGTTATTCTTTAAATTTTCATGAAATCTCAGGAGACACCAATAAAGTTAGCAAAGGATGCATAGTTAATTTAAATATTATAGCTAGAGATGAAAACCAAAGAATTGTATTTTCCTCGAAATTTAATGGTTTAGATGGCGTTTCTTCTTTTTACTATGATTCAATTATAGTAAAATCTCCAATGAATGATATTTTATTGAATACTTTTAAAGGTGATAGTTTGTCATTCACCATGATTTCTTCCGTTTTTTACAATAGTTTATTTGGAGAAAAACTTCTAAATAGAATCTCTGTAGATTCATCTTTTTTAATGGTAAACTTAAAAGTCTTGGGTTATTTAACCTACAACGAGCAAATAGATTACCAAAAAAAACTGGAAATAGCTGCTCAAATCAACGAAGATTCAATACTGCAATATTCTAGAAAAGTATGGGATAGTAAATTTTTAAATATTTATAAAACTCGTGGAGTATATGCTATTAAATTATCTTCCAATGATTCATTAAATTTTTACGGAGATTCTTTAGAGAATGAAATTATAATTGGTTATTCTATGAATGAACTTTCTGGACGTTTAATTTATAAAACAAATTATTTAAATCCGGAGATATACGATAGAAGTAAAGAGGGTCAATTACTTGAGGGGTTCCAACTTCTTGTAAGTAAATTTCAAAAGGGTGATTCTATAGTTGCATTGCTCCCTTCTAATCTTTTGTTTGGTAAAAAGGGATCCTTTATTCATCAAATACCTCCTTATACACCAATGAAGATTAATTTGAAAATAAATTAACGTTATTCAAATATAAAAATAGTTGGTTTTTTTTCTAATATAATTTTACTATTGGAGAATTCATAAACACTTTTGGTTATAATCTTTTCTTTTTTCCCAGTTAAGTCAATAGCGATACTTATTTTTCTTTTTTGTGGCTTAAGATGTTTTATTAAATCTTCAAAAACTTTTTGATTTCGATATGGTGTTTCAATAAAAATATGTGCCCCTGAGGTTTCTTGAATAATTTTTATTTTTTTTATCCTTTCGTTTTGCTCAATTGGTAGGTAACCATGGAATTTAAATTCTTGACCATTTAAGCCACTAGCCATCAAAGCAGAAATAATGGAAGTTGGACCTATTAATGGTTTTATTACTATTTGATTCTTATGAGCTAATTCACAAATTTCTTGACCTGGATCAGCTATTCCTGGGCATCCCGATTCACTCATAACCCCAACGTTGTTTCCGTCTAAAATATGATTAATTATTTCTTTAATTATTTCTTTATCTGCTCTTTTATCGACAATAAAAAAATTGGTGTTGTCTATGTCAAATTTCGGGTTTAATTTTTTTATAAATCTTCTACTTGTTCTAATATTTTCGACTGCAAAAAACTTAATACTATTGATTATTTCAATAATATAGGGAGGAATAAGTTTTATATCAAAATCATCTTCACTATGAATAGGCACAGGTATTAGATACAATATTCCTTTACTCATTTACTTCAATTTCATTTATTATTTTGGAGCAAGCTTTCTCTAGCAGTTTATAAATTTTTTCAAATCCATCTTCGCCACCATAATATGGGTCCGGAACTGATGGGTTATTTTCAGGATCAATTTTTTTTAGAATTAACTCGATTTTATTGCATTCATTTTCGTTTGAACATAATCTTATTAAATTTTTATAATTATCCATATCCATAACATATATTTTATCAAATTTTTTAAAATCGTAAGTTGTGAATTTTCTTGCTTGTTGATGGCTAATGTCTATTTTATACTTTTTAGCAACATTTATACTTCTTAAATCTGGTGTTGCACCTATATGCCATCCGCTTGTTCCAGCAGAATCTACATGAATATTGGTATTTATTTTTTTTGATTTTTTTTCAAGTATTCCTTGAGCTAGGGGAGACCTGCAAATATTCCCTAAACATACCATCAGGACTTTATACATACACTACTATATCTTTATTGTATGCTTAGCTTCTTTTCTAAATCTGCAAGATAGGTTCTAAAGTGCTTATCAGTTTCAGCTAGATTGTTTACCGTTCTACAAGCATGAAGTACAGTTGCATGGTCTTTTCCACCACAATGCATTCCTATATTTGCAAGTGATGATTTGGTCATTTTCTTAGAAAAATACATAGCTATCTGTCTAGCTTGAACAACTTCTCTTTTTCTAGTTTTAGACTTCATTAGTTCTATTGGAAGGTCAAAATAGTCACATACAACTTTTTGTATATATTCTATAGATACTTCTCTTGCTGTATTTTTAACAAACTTATCTATCATTTGTTTTGCTAGATCAAGAGTTATCGACTTTTTGTTTAATGAAGATTGAGCTATTAAAGAAATCAATGCTCCTTCAAGTTCTCTAATATTGTTAGAGATACTGTAAGCTAAGTATTCAACAACTTCAGATGGTAGTTCAATTCCATCAGAGTACATTTTCTTATTAAGTATGGCAATTCTTGTTTCTAAATCTGCCATTTGTAAATCTGCAGAAAGACCCCATTTAAATCTAGATAGAAGTCTTTGTTCCATTCCTTGCATTTCAACAGGTGCTTTGTCAGATGTTAAAACCAATTGTTTTCCAGTTTGATGCAGATGATTGAAAATATGGAAGAATACATCTTGGGTTTTTTCTTTGCCTGCAAAAAACTGAACATCGTCAATAATTAGTACATCAATCATTTGATAAAAATGGATAAAATCATTGGTAGAATTATTTTTAACAGAATCTATAAACTGGTGAGTGAATTTTTCTGACGATACGTATAGTACAGTTTTATTAGGATGTCTATCCTTAATTGCTATGCCAATAGAGTGCCCTAGATGAGTTTTTCCTAATCCAACACCACCATAAATTAAAAGTGGATTAAAAGCTGTTCCACCTGGCTTTTCAGCAACAGCAAAACCTGCAGATCTAGCTAGTCTGTTACAGTCTCCTTCAATAAAGTTTTCAAATGAATAATTAGGGTTTAAATTAGAATCAACATTGACTTTTCTAAGTCCTGGTATGACAAATGGATTTCTAATAGTTTTATTTCCGATATCTACAGGCATACTTACCTGAGGATTTTTTAGAATGCTATTATCTGTGGTTGGTATTTTAATTGTGTATGGGTTTTTATTACCACTATTGTTTTCCATAACAATGCTGTACTCCAACTTGGCTTCTGAACCAATTTCTTTTCTTATAGTCTTTTTTAGTAAATCAACATAGTGTTCCTCAAGCCACTCGTAGAAAAATTGTGAAGGAACTTGAATAGTTAAAACATTGCTTTTAAGTTTTACTGCTTTTATTGGTTCGAACCAAGTTTTAAATGCTTGAATAGATACGTTATCTTTAATTACTGTTAGACAATTATTCCAAGTTGATTCAAAAGATTTACTCATTTATTATAATTTATTTTGTTAAAAAAGTGAAGCCGTAAAATTGACGATTGAGGTAGTTATCAAAAAATCTACTGAATGCTTAAACACATAACAAATATTTAATAAAAAAGTTTAAAAAAAAACTTATTTGCTATTGTTTTTTAAAAATATTTTATTCTGAAAAAAAATCAGATTTTGGCATAGTTTTTTTTGGAAACATCGCTAACAGATAAAGAATTAGTTTTTTCATTATTTTTTGAAAACTCTAAATCAATTCGCCCTAGAGCAAGTGCTCCCCAACCTGCTTGGTTCACAATAACATCTTTATTTTTTATATTCTTTATAAGTTTAGCTTTTTCTAAAAAAGTATGGGTATGTCCGCCAATAATAACATTTATATTATTAGATAAACTTGCCAATTTTAAATCTGAAATTTTATCACTTTTATACCTATGTCCTAAATGGCTTATACAAATTATTAAATCACATTTTTCTTTATTCTTTAGATAATTTGACCAGTAGTTGCTAGTAATTATGGGATCTAGATATTTTGTCCCTTCATAGTATTCTTTTCCAACTAATCCTTCTAACTCTATACCAAGTCCAAAAAACCCAATTTTGATTCCATCAATTTCTTTAACCAAGTATTTTAAAGTTTTCTTATTCATTTCAATATCGGAAAATTCGTAGTTAGAACATATAAAAGGGAAATTAGCATGGTGTAATACTTTTTTAAAGCCTTTTATTCCATTGTCAAAGTCATGGTTTCCCATAGTTGAAGCAACATATCCCATTCTACTCATTATTTTTAATTCTAAACTCCCTTTAAATTTATTATAATATGGAGTTCCTTGAAAAATATCTCCTGCATCTATTAAAATAACGTTTTTTTCTTTTAATCTAATCTTATTAATAAGATTTGCTACTCTTCTCATTCCTCCTAGTCCAGGATATTTTGAATGGTTTTCAGGGAAGGAATCTATATGACTGTGCATGTCGTTGGTATGTAGAATAGTGATTTTTTTAGTTCGTGATTTTTTATTTAAAAAGCTAAAGCTGTTTAGTAATGGTATGGAAATACCTGCTAAAAGAATTTTTTTAACAAAAATCCGTCTATTGGAGAATTTGGACTCTACCATCTAATTG
>CAJIYZ010000117.1 GCA_905181675.1 Bacteroidetes bacterium MED-G20 | reverse complement strand
AACCTTCTTTGATAGAGTCACATAAAGCAGATATAACTAAATCTATTGATTTTGTAGCATCATCATTAGATGGTATAATGAAATCTACACCTTCTGGACTAGAATTAGTATCCACCATTGCAAATATTGGAATATTTAGATTTTTAGCCTCTGCTACTGCAATATGTTCTTTTTTAACATCCACAATGAAAATTGCTGCTGGAAGTCTATTCATTTCAGAAATACTTCCAAAGATTTTATCAATTTTGTCTCTTTGTCTTGTTAGTTGTAATCGTTCTCTCTTAGACAAGTGCATAGCAGTACCATCTTTCATCATCTTATCAATAGATGTCATTTTCTTAATGGTTTTTCTTGTTGTCTTAAAATTAGTTAGCATTCCCCCAGGCCATCTTTCAGTTACAAAAGGCATATTTACTTCCGAAACTTTGGAAGATATTATTTCTTTGGCTTGCTTCTTTGTGGCTACAAATAGAATTTTCCTTCCAGATTTAGCTATTTGATTTACCGCATTAGAGGCCTCTTCTAGTTTTACTAGTGTTTTGTTAAGGTCTATAACGTGAATCCCTTTTTTTTCATCAAATATGTAAGGAGACATACTTGGATTCCACTTTCTCTTTAAGTGTCCGAAATGAACTCCGGCATGCAACATTTGTTCAAAAGTTACTTTACTCATAATGTTTACTTTCTTTTTACTGTTATTTTAATCAGCAGAGGTATAGTAGCAAATTAATGGTCTATACAACTTAGATACTAAACTATACACCCAGGTGTATATTTCTTTTAAAAATTTATCTTTTACTAAACTGAAATTTCTTTCTTGCTTTAGGTTGACCAGGTTTCTTTCTTTCAACCATTCTTGGATCTCTAGTCATTAATCCTTCTGCTTTTAATAACGGCTTATATTCTGCATCTATTTCTACAAGAGCTCTTGAAATAGCTAATCTAATAGCCTCTACTTGACCTGTGTTTCCACCGCCTTTTACGTTAATTGTAGCGTCGTATTTTCCCTTTGTTCCAGTTAGCTCAAAAGGTTGAAATATTTTATACTGAAGAACATCAGTTTTAAAATATTCTTTGTGGTCTCTTTTGTTGATCGTGATTTTACCTTTACCGCTTTTAAGGTAAATTCTGGCTACTGAAGATTTTCTTCTTCCTAGTTTATTGATTACAGACATTTAATTATTAATTAAGTTCTACTTTTTTTGGTTTTTGAGCTTCTTTATCGTGAGTTTCACCAACAAAGACATATAAGTTTCCGTATAGTTTTTTTCCAAGTCTGTTCTTGGGCAACATTCCCTTAACAGCTTTTTCTACTAGTCTTTCTGGAAACTTTTTCAATAATGAGGATGCATTTATTGATCTTTGTCCACCAGGATAACCAGTGTGTCTAATATATTCTTTATTCTCCCACTTATTTCCTGATAACGTTACTTTCTCAGCATTTATAACTACTACATTGTCTCCACAGTCTACATGCGGTGTGTAATCTACTTTATGTTTTCCTCTTATTAAACTGGCTATTTTACTAGATAGTCTTCCTAATGGTTGACCTTCTGCATCAATTAATAACCACTCCTTACTTACAGTTTCACTGTTAGCAGATACTGTTTTATAACTTAAATGACTCACTTTGATTATGTTATTTATTTATTGGGGTGCGAAGATATGATATAATTTTGATACTAACAATGGAGAGAGCAAATTTTTAAATCATCTACTTAAATGACCTTTAACTCTTTACCAACTTTTATAAATGCATTTACTGCTTTATCTAGATGATCTTTAGTATGGGCTGCTGAAATTTGTGTTCTAATTCTTGCTTGTCCCTTAGCAACAACAGGATAGAAAAAACCAACTGCATAAACTCCCTCTTTTAGTAACCTATCTGCAAAATCCTGTGAAAGGGAAGCATCGTACAACATTATTGGCACAATTGGAGAATCTCCAGGTTTAACGTCAAAGCCTGCGTTAACTATCTTTTCCTTAAAATATTTAGTATTCTCTTCCAATTTGTCTCTTAAAAGAGTACTATTTCCAATAATTTCAAATACCTTATTTGCTGCTCCAACAATAGATGGTGCCAATGAATTTGAAAAAAGATATGGTCTAGATTTTTGTCTCAACATCTCAATAACCTCTTTTTTCCCAGTTGTATATCCACCCATTGCACCACCAAGTGCTTTACCGAGTGTACCTGTAATAATATCAACTCTATCCATAACATTATGATATTCCGGAACTCCCCTACCTGTTTTTCCAATAAATCCAGCTGAATGACACTCGTCGGTCATAACCATCGCACTGTATTTATCTGCCAAATCACATATTTCATTCATTTTAGCGATATCACCATCCATAGAAAAAACGCCGTCAGTTACTATAATTTTATTTCTTAACCCTTGGCTCTTTATTAATTGAGACTCTAAGTCAGACATGTCACTATGCTTGTACCTAAATCTTTGTGCTTTGCAAAGTCTTACACCATCAATTATTGATGCATGATTTAACTCATCTGAGATGATTGCATCTTCAGGGCCAAATAAAGGCTCAAAAAGTCCGCCATTAGCATCGAAAGCGGCAGCGTACAATATAGTATCTTCAGTTTGATAAAAATCTGCAATTCTCTTCTCTAATTCTTTATGAATGTCCTGGGTTCCGCAAATAAACCTTACAGAAGACATTCCAAATCCGTGGGTTTCTAATGCAGATTTTGCGGCTTCAACAACATCTTTGTTGGAGGATAATCCTAAATAATTATTTGCACACATAACTACAACTTCTCCTCCACCACTAACTTTCACACTTGCGCCCTGAGAAGTAGTAATGATTCTTTCCTTTTTAAAAAGCCCTTTGGATTCGATCTCTAAAAGTTCTTTACTTAGTTGGTTTTTAATTTCTCCGTACATAATCTAAACTACACCTTGATCAATCATTGCATCTGCAACTTTTACAAAGCCAGCAATATTAGCACCTTTAACATAATCAATGAATCCATCTTCTTCCTTGCCATAGGTTACACACTGGTGATGAATATCCAACATGATTTTATGTAACTTAGAATCAACTTCTTCTCTTGTCCAATTATATCTAAGAGAATTTTGTGACATTTCCAGACCCGAAGTTGCTACACCTCCTGCATTAGATGCCTTGCCAGGTGCAAATAATATTTTTTTATTGGTAAATATAGTTATTGCTTCGGGCGTAGATGGCATATTAGCTCCTTCAACTACTGCGATACAACCATTGTCCACCAATAAGTTTGCATGTTGTTCGTTAAGTTCATTTTGAGTAGCACAAGGTAAAGCAACATCTACTGCAACCGACCATGGCTTTTCACCTTCGTGAAAAGTAGAATTTGGGTACTTTTTAGTGTATTGGGAAATTCTTCCTCTTTCGTTGTTTTTTAAGTTCATAATCCAAGCAAGTTTTGCTTTATCTATTCCATCTAAATCAAGTATATAGCCCTTGGAATCACTCATGGTTACAACCTTGGCACCTAATTGTATACATTTTTCACAAGCATACTGTGCTACATTTCCAGACCCAGAAATAGCAACCTTTTTATTCTCAAAATCATCGCCTTTATTTTTGAGCATTTTTTCAGCAAAATAAACTACTCCATATCCAGTTGCTTCAGGTCTTATTAGTGAGCCTCCCCAGTTAATACCTTTACCAGTCAACACACCTGTAAATTCATTTCTTAGTCTTTTATATTGCCCAAACATATACCCAATTTCTCTTCCACCTACTCCAATATCTCCTGCAGGAACATCAGTATTAGGTCCGATATGTCTAGAAAGTTCCGTCATAAATGATTGACAAAATTTCATTACCTCATTATCAGATTTACCCTTTGGGTTGAAGTCTGAGCCACCTTTACCACCTCCCATGGGAAGAGTAGTTAATGAATTTTTAAAAATTTGTTCAAAGCCCAAGAATTTAAGAATGGATAAATTTACCGATGGATGAAATCTTAGCCCCCCTTTGTATGGACCAATGGCAGAATTAAACTCCACTCTATATCCTCTATTGACCTGAGGTTCTCCTGCATCGTCAACCCAAGGAACTCTAAATTGAATTACTCTTTCTGGCTCAACTATTCTTTTTAAAATTTTTGCTGTTTTATATTTTTTATTTTTTTCAATAAATGGAATTACTGTTTCTGCTACTTCTTCAACTGCTTGAATGAATTCTGGCTCATTGCCATCTTTAATCATTAATTCCTCCATAAAGGAATCAATTTGTTTTTGGTATTCAGACATAATATAAATTTATGTATTTATGTAATTTCTTCAAATGTATGCAATTTTATTTTCTGATTTTGTGGATGTTAATCAAATTATTGTAGAGTTTACGTAAAACAAAGTATAATCATCTAATCGACTTTATTAAATTCAAAAAATGAAAAGATCAATTTTTGACGAAACTATTAAATCTCCCCTTGATGAGGAACATTTTTATTATTCTAAAGATGGTTTGATTATTTTTACCGAAAAATATCATGAAAAAAGAGGTTATTGTTGTCAAAGCAAATGCAAACATTGTCCTTACGGATTCCCTAAGTAACATTAAATTCAATTTATTATATGTCTGATTTTAAAAAATCCATTTCCATAGGAATACCGGAATTATTACCAAAAGAAAAAAAAAGATCTTCAAATATTAGCCACGCACCTAATAGAAAAGACTCTCTAACAAATCAAGAAAAAGCATTGGCGCTGAAAAATGCTTTACGTTATTTCCCAAAAGACCAACATAAAGTTCTTGGTTCTGAATTTAAAGACGAATTAGAACTTTATGGAAGAATATACATGTATCGGTTCCAACCAGATTATGAAATTTATGCAAGGCCAATTGACCAATATCCGGGGAAATCTGTTCAAGCTAAATCTATCATGTTAATGATTCAAAACAATCTTGACCCAGCTGTAGCCCAACACCCACAAGAACTTATAACTTATGGTGGAAACGGTTCAGTTTTCCAAAACTGGGCACAATACCTTCTTACCATGCAATATCTATCCAAAATGGATGATGAACAAACATTAGTAATGTATAGTGGGCATCCATTAGGTCTCTTCCCTTCTCATGAAAATGCTCCTAGAGTAGTGGTTTCCAACGGAATGATGATTCCTAACTATTCGAAACAAGACGATTGGGAAAAATTTAATGCATTAGGTGTTACTCAATTTGGTCAAATGACAGCTGGTTCTTACATGTACATAGGACCTCAAGGAATTGTTCACGGCACAACAATTACTCTTCTTAATGCTTGCAGAAAAATAGACAGTAATGGACCAGCAGGTAAATTGTTTGTAACATCAGGGTTAGGAGGCATGAGCGGAGCACAACCCAAAGCTGGAAATATTGCTGGTGTTATATCTGTAACTGCAGAAATCAATCCAAAAGCAAGTTATAAAAGGCATGAACAAGGATGGGTAGATGAAATAATTAGTGATTTGGACGAGCTATGCCAAAGGGTTAAGGTTGCCAAAAGAAATAAAGAGATTGTATCAATTGCTTATGATGGAAATATTATTGATATATGGGAAAAGTTTGATTCTGAAAATATTTTTATTGATTTAGGTTCAGATCAAACATCATTACATAACCCATGGGCCGGAGGATATTATCCTACAGGAATCAGTTTTGACCAAGCCAATGAAATGATGCGAAAAGAGCCAAATAAGTTTAAAAATAAAGTCAAAGAATCACTTATTAGGCACGCAGCATTTATTAAGAAACACACTGAAAAAGGTACTTACTTTTTTGATTATGGAAATGCATTTTTACTTGAAGCATCCAGAGCAGGTGCAGATGTAATGAGTAACGATGGTATAAACTTTAAATATCCTTCCTATGTTCAAGATATAATGGGACCAATGTGTTTTGATTATGGATTTGGACCTTTCAGATGGGTTTGTACGTCTGGAGATTTTAACGACTTAAAGAAAACTGATGAAATTGCTTGTGAGGTTTTAGAAAAATTAATAATAAGTGCTCCCCAAGAGGTCCAACAACAAATGAAAGATAATATTCAATGGATCAAAGGGGCACAAGAAAACAACTTAGTGGTAGGTTCTAAAGCAAGAATACTTTATGCAGATTCAGAAGGAAGAATAGAAATTGCAAAAGCATTTAACAAAGCAATAAAGAACAAGGATATATCTGCACCAATAGTCTTAGGAAGAGACCACCACGATGTTTCAGGAACTGACTCTCCATATAGAGAAACTTCGAATATTTACGATGGTTCATCATTTACTGCAGATATGGCCATTCAAAATGTTATTGGAGACTCATTTAGAGGAGCCACCTGGGTGAGTATTCATAACGGTGGTGGAGTGGGTTGGGGAGAAGTTGTTAATGGAGGTTTTGGACTTACTATTGATGGATCTGAAAACTCTGAAAAAAAGATTGTTAATATGCTTTTTTGGGATGTTAACAATGGTATTGCTAGAAGAAATTGGGCAAGAAATGAAGAAGCAATTTTCGCAATCAAAAGAGAAATGAAGAGAAATCCAAAGTTAAATGTAACATTACCTAACATCGCGGATCAAGATTTAATAGACAGACTAACCAACTAAACTTTTCATGATTGACTGTTAGTTCTTGTATTTAATAGTTATTAGTTCAACAAATCTTATATTTATCGTATGATTGAATTTAATGGAAAAACGGTCTGGATAACCGGTGGTTCTTCAGGAATTGGCAAAGCGTTGGCATTAAAATTCTCCTCTCTTGGTGCTAATCTTGTGATTTCTTCAAGAAATCCAGACCAACTTAATCTAGTTGCCAAACAATGCAATGAAAACACACTTGTTTTAACTCTTGACTTAGGAGATTCTTCCAATTTTTCAAAAAAAGTAGATGTCGTGCTCAAGAGGTTTAAGACAATTGATCTTCTAATAAATAACGGCGGGATTAGCCAAAGGTCTGAGGCAAGCCAAACATCTATAGAAGTTGACAGAAAACTTATGGAAATAAATTATTTTGGTACTGTAGGCTTAACAAAATCAGTACTTTCAATAATGCAAAAACAGCAAAGTGGACACATTGTAACTGTAAGTAGTTTATCTGGGAAATTTGGCTTTTTTCTAAGATCAGCATATGCTGCATCAAAATTTGCTCAGTTAGGGTTTTTTGAATCTTTGAGACTAGAAGAAGAGAAAAACAACATTGACATTAGTATGGTTTTTCCTGGGTTTGTCAATACAGATATTTCTAAAAATGCGCTATCTGGAACTGGAGACAAGCATGGATTACAAGACCAAAACCAACAAAATGGAATTAGCCCTGAAAAATGTGCACAGGATATTATTAATGGGATAATGGACAACAAACATGAAATTTTTTCCGGTGGAAAAGAAATATGGATGGTTAAAATTAAAAGGTTTTTTCCGAATTTATTTTACAAAATAATTAAAAAGCAATCGGGCACCTAATTTTTAACTCTTGTATACTTTAAAGCTTTTAACATCCAATTGGGTAAAGGTTGAGATGGTTTTCTTTTTTCAACATTTAAAAAAAGACCTAGTTTTTCTATAATTGGAATCTTATAAACCTCTATCATTTCAATTAAGGTGCCGTCTGGATCTTCACAATAAGTACAGTGAACCTTGGTGTTTTCCCCCATACTTAGAACATCTTTTGTGTCGCAGGTGAATCCGTAACCTTCTTCAGCTAGTTTCTCTCCTAATGCCTGCATATTTCTCACATCAAATCCTAAATGAACAAATCCAATATCCCCCCAAAGTCTATCTTCATAAATCTTATTAGGGTTTCTTTCAGAAATATCTTGAACCAATTCAATGTAACTTTTACCAGCTAATTTTGTAAACCCACCACCTGAGGGATTTTTCTGAGACAATAAAACTCTTCTATATTCGCTATTTCCACCTGGAATATTTAACCAATCGTTGAAAACACCTGTCTTGTCTTGGATAACTTCATCATAGCCAAGAAGCTTATAAAAGGACAATGAATTATCCATATCAGACACACCAATAGAACAACCTACAGTTCCACCAGTAATGTGGTTATGATTTGTATAAAAATCATTGGCTGGAATTATTTGCCAGAGTAAACCATTTAAATCTTTAACATAAAATGTTTCCCATCCATATGGGGAAACCACTATTTCGGTAATTAAACTTGCGCCGTTAGCTTTAAAAAAATCAAAAGCTTTTCGAACATTTGGAGTTTTGATAAAGCCAGTGTAAATTCCTAAGTCTCCAAGCTGGAGATCTATATTTGAATTCGTTGCTTTAAATGTAGTAGGTGAAACAACTTCCATTGCACAACCTCCCTTAATATTAAGAACCATTGCCGCTCTTTTTGAAATCACTTTACCTTTTGTATAAATGGTCATTAGTGGAGCTTCAGCCTCATCGTTAAACAGTGGAATATCCATTCCGAAAAATTTAATGTACCAGTTCCAAGCTTCTTTATGTTCTGGGACACCAACGCCAAGGTGCTGTATGCCGTGGATTGTAAAACTCATAATTTAACTCTTTCTACGTACATACTTTTTTGAATATCTACTTTTATCATATCTCCAGTATTAATAAATAATGGGACTTTTACTTCTGCTCCAGTATCAATTGTTGCTGGTTTCATAGTATTGGTAGCTGTATCTCCTTTAACACCAGGCTCTGTATAAGTTACCTCGGCTTGTAAAAACTGTGGCTGCTCAACTAATAGTGGCAACTCTTCTTCAGCATGAAAAATAACTGTACAAATTATTCCCTCCTTTAAAAATTCAGGTTTTCCAATCATATGAGATTCTAAAAAGATTTGTTCAAAATTCTGAGTATGCATGAAATGGTAACCATCTCCCTCTTTATATAGATACTGATAAGACCTGTTTTCAATTCTTACAATTTCAATTTTATGTCCAGATGGAAAGGTGTGATCTAACACTCGACCGTCTTCAATACCCTTCATTTTAGTTCTTACAAATGCTGGACCTTTTCCAGGTTTTACGTGCTGAAATTCTATTACTTGCATTAATTTATGATTGTGCTTGATGCACAATCCATTTTTTATTTCTGAAGTTGACGCCATGAATAATTTTTATTTTGTAAATATAAGAAATGTATAAGAGTGTTTAACTAATATTACTCCAATTAGGTTTTAACTTCATTTGTCGTACCAACTCTTTTTTAACCAATGCATTTTCATCAGATAAAAGATTGACATCTTCCTTAAGAATTTGATCAACGTCATTTTTCGATAATTGCACTATTTGACCATCCCTAGCCAAATCTGCTAATTTAAAATCTAAAACACCACTTTGTTGAGTTCCCATCACATCCCCAGGTCCTCTTATTTTTAAATCTTGTTCTGAAATCTCAAACCCATCGGTAGTTCTAACCATTGTTTCTAGTCTAATTTTAGCCTCTTTAGAAAGCTTATACCCGCTCATTAAAACACAATAAGATTTATCTGCGCCTCTTCCAACTCGTCCTCTCAATTGATGAAGCTGTGATAAACCAAATTTTTCAGCACTTTCTATAATCATTAAAGATGCATTTGGAACATCAACTCCAACTTCAATAACAGTGGTTGCAACCATAATTTGTGTTTTCCCATTTACAAATTGTGTCATTTCATACTCTTTTGCTTCAGGCTTCATTTTTCCGTGTACAATACTTACTTGGTAGTTTGGCAATGGAAACCTTCTTACGATACTTTCATAACCGTCCATTAAATCCTTGTAGTCTAATTTCTCAGACTCTTCAATTAAAGGATATACTATATAAACTTGGTGACCTTTTTTAATTTCATCTTCAATAAACTGAAAGACTTTTAATCTACTTGAATCAAATCTATGAATTGTGTTAATGGGCTTTCTCCCTGGTGGAAGTTCATCAATTACAGAAACATCTAAATCCCCATAAAAAGTCATGGCTAAAGTTCTTGGAATTGGAGTAGCTGTCATTACCAAAACATGGGGAGGTTGACTATTTTTTTTCCAAAGCTTTGCTCTTTGAGCAACGCCAAATCTATGCTGCTCATCTATAACAGCAAGTCCTAAATTTTTAAATTTGACTTTGTCTTCTAAAAGAGCATGGGTTCCAACAAGAACATTTAAAGTCCCATCCTCTAAGGATTCATGAATAATTTTTCTATCACCTTTTTTAACAGAACCCGTCAGTAGGGAGACTTTCACTCCAAGAGGACTTAGAAAATTAACTATTGATTTGTAATGTTGGTTTGCTAAAATTTCAGTCGGAGCCATTAAACAGGATTGAAATCCATTATCGATAGAAAGTAAAATTGTTAAAACAGCAACCAAAGTTTTTCCACTACCTACATCCCCTTGCAACAATCTATTCATGTGGATACCTGCACCTAAATCTTTTCGAATCTCTTTAACTACTCTTTTTTGAGCATTTGTTAGTTCAAATGGCAAATACTTTTTGAAAAAATCGTTGAAATTATTTCCTACGTACTTGAAAATATAGCCTTTTAATTTTTTTCTAGTATTTAACTTTTGGGTAGTCATAATCAATTGAAGAAAAAATAACTCCTCATATTTCAATCTTAAAATTGATTGTTGAAGTGTGAGTTTATCCACAGGAAAATGAATGTTTTCATATGCTTGGTAGACATTTGGAAAATTATTTTTGATTTCAATTCTCTTTGGTAAAGTCTTGGGTATAAACTTTAACACTTGTGGTAACAAATTTCTCATTAGGTTTTCAATTCCTCTGGACTGAAGGCCAAAGGAAGATAGTCTTTCAGTAGAATGGTATACTGGTTGTAGAGTGCCTAGCTTATTTTTGCTTTTTTCTTCTAATTCTATTTCTGGATGATTAAAATTCCAAGAACCTCCGTAAGAAGTTGGTTTCCCATAAATAACATACTGATGGCCAATTTTAATGGTTGGCTTTATCCATTTTATTCCTTTAAACCATACAAGTTGAACAGAACCAGAATCGTCAAAAGCAGAAACTAAAAGTCTTTTTTTTCTTGGCTGGCCAAGCTCTTGAACATTGGATATCTGGACAGATACTTGCACACTTCCTTGAGATTCTAAAATGTTTTTAATTAGTACAGTTTGAGATCTATCCACATATCTAAATGGAAAATGGCTAAGTAAATCTCTAAATGTATATATAGACATTTCACTTTTCAGTAGGTCGGCTCTTTTTGGCCCAACCCCCTTAAGAAATTCAATAGGAGTATTTAAAACATCTACATTCAAGGACAAACATTATTGGTTTGGTCTATGAAAATATAATAAATTAATTAAAAAACGTGGAAACCTATATAGCTTCTTTTCCGAGTAATAGAACTGGGTTTTCTAAATAGTTTTTAAAAGAATTCAAGAAAGCAGATCCAACAGCACCATCCACTACCCTGTGATCGCAACTTAAAGTAACTTTCATTATATTTCCTGGAACAATTTCTCCATTTTTCACTACTGGAACTTGTTGTATTCCACCAATTGCTAAAATACAAGCATCTGGAGGATTGACAATAGCAGTAAATTCATCTATACCAAACATTCCAAGGTTAGAAATAGTAAATGTGTTTCCTTCCCATTCCTCTGGCTGAAGCTTTTTATCTTTGGCTTTTTGCGCAAGTGATTTAACTTCCTGACCAATTTGAGTTAGTGACTTTTCGTTGGTAAACCTTATTACTGGCACCAATAAACCTTCGTCAACTGCAACTGCAACTCCAATATGAACATGATCATTGTATCTGATAAAATCACCAAACCAAGATGCATTAACTTTAGGATGATCTTTTAGTGAAACTGCAGCAGCTTTAACCACTAAGTCATTAAAGGAGATTTTTGAAGGGTTAATTGCATTATTGATAGCTTTCCTTGACTCAATAGCATTATCCATGTTTATTGAAACTGTCAGATAAAAATGAGGCGCAGAAAACTTACTTTCAGCTAATCTCTGAGCAATAACTTTCCGCATTTGTGAAACTGGCTCATCCACAAAAGATTCTTGTCCTTTAATAGATGTGCTTAATTGGAAATTATCTATATCTCTTTTGACAATTCTTCCATCAGTACCAGTCCCATTGATAAACTTTAAATTTATTCCTCTTTCTTGAGCAAGTTTTTTCGCCAAAGGGGAAGCTTTAGTTTCTAAGGAATTTAAAGAATCTAATGTTGGAAAAGATTTGTTGGATGATATTTTTTGGACAGGTTCTTTAGATATAGACGACAAAGATGGTTGTTTAACCTCAACCGGGGTGGGTGTTGGAGTTGGAGTTGGTTTAACAACTTCCGTTTCTAGCACATCGGCTTCTGAAGCTTTTTCTTTTTTTAATAGATCAGCTACATCTTCTCCCTTTTCGCCTAAAATTGCTAAAATAGAATCTATAGGTGCTGTTTGCCCTTTTTCAACTCCGATATGCAATAGAACTCCTTCTTGGAAAGATTCAAACTCCATAGTTGCCTTATCAGTTTCAATTTCAGCTAACAATTCACCACTTTCTATTGTATCACCAACTTTTTTATGCCATTCTGCAACAACACCTTCTGTCATGGTGTCACTAAGTTTGGGCATTCTTACTATTTCCGCCATAACAAAAATTTAATCTTTAATAAATGGGTAATCCTTCTGCATATAAACATCTTCATACAATTCATGAGCTTCAAGTTCAGGAGATTCTTCTGCAAATGCTATTGACTCATCTACAAGAACTTTAACTTCCTCTTGAATTTTTTTAATATCACTTTCAGAGGCTAATTTGTTGGCTGTAATTGTATTTAAAACCTGAGATACAGTATCTTTGCCTTTAAAATCCTCTACCTCGTCTTTGGTTCTATATTTCTGAGGATCTGACATTGAGTGTCCCTTATATCTATAGGTTCTAATATCTAATAAGGTTGGACCTTCACCACTTCTGGCTCTAGCTGAAGCTTCTTCGATTGCCTCGTGAACAGATTCTACTGACATTCCATCAACAACAAATGAAGGCATATGGTAAGATTTACCCATTTCACTCATATCCTCAACGTTGGTGGTTCTTTTAATAGATGTTCCCATTGCATAATTATTGTTCTCTATAATAAAAACAACAGGTAATTTCCACATCATTGCCATATTAAATGTTTCATGAAGTGCACCTTGTCTTGCAGCACCATCACCAAACGAACAATAGGTTACTCCATTATTTCCTTTATATTGATCTGCAAAAGCTATTCCAGCACCCATTGGAATTTGAGCGCCAACTATTCCATGGCCTCCCATAAGATTAACTTCTTTATTAAACATATGCATTGATCCACCTTTGCCTTTAGACATCCCAGTCTTTTTGCCATAAAGTTCAGCAACCATATATTTTGGATGAACACCCAGTGCAATAGGATGGGCATGGTCTCTGTAAGCAGTAATGTGTTTATCTTCTTTTATACATGCAGAAGCGGTTCCAGCAACGACTGCTTCTTGACCAATATATAAATGACAAAATCCACCGAATTTCTGTTGGATATATAAATGACCTATCCTCTCTTCAATTTTCCTCATTAACAGCATGTCTTTATACCATTTGAGATATTGCTTTTTAGAGAACTTTAAAGTTTTTTCAGACTTTGTTTTAACTGGTTTTTCTATGGTTGTTGATGGCATGTTAAAAATTTTATAAACAAATATAATATTTATGAAAAGAAATTAAAGTTTTGTAGTGATTTAATACCGTTTTAAAATATCTGTTTTAAAAGCCAAAGGAAGTAAATCTTCAATACTGCTCAATTCAAAGACTTTTCCTACTTCGCCTTTAAGTAAAATTTTAATACTATTTTGTTGATTTCTCTCATATTCAAACATTACTTGTCTACAAGCGCCACAGGGAGAAATTGGCTCATCAATTGTTTTTTCTACCGCTTTTACAGTAATAGCAACTTTTTCAATTTTACAATTTGGGAAGTTAGATTTGCAGAAATAAAAAAGAACTCGTTCGGCGCACATCGACGATGGGTAGGCAATATTTTCTTGGTTATTGGCGACTATTATTTCTCCATTATCAAGCAATGCTGCAGCTCCTACACTAAATCCAGAATAAACTGAGTAAGCTTGTTCGAGGATTTCTTCTGCTTTTTTTAATAGTTTTTTATCAATAGGAATTAGCTCGTCAATAGAGCCATAGGACTTGTAAGTGGTTGAAAATGTTTCAATCATTACTCATCTTTTGATCCTGAACCACCCATATTTAGTTTGATGGAAAATCTTATGGTATTAGCTAAAGGACTTGCTTGAGTAAGAGCGAGAATGTAGGAAAGATCTAATTCTAGAACTTTGTATTTTATACCTGCACCAAAAGATATAAATCTTCTATTTCCTTTAGTTGGGTGCTCATGAAAATAACCTGCTCTTAGAGCAAATAGCTCACTGTAAAGAAATTCTGCACCAAAGGATAAATTAATTTCGTTAAGTTCTTCTTTAAATACCGAGCCACTTTCTACATAATAAGAACCGTTATCTTCAAAGACGTTTCCAGGAGCATCTGCAAAAGAACCGAAAATTCCAGATGCAACACCTGCGTCTGGGTTTCTGCCCGAAACAATTTCTCCATCAACAGGGTGATAATAAGGGTTAGTAGGGACTAATAATTTATTTGCATCAATAGAAAATGAAAATTTATTAAACTCATCTAAATCCATATTAAGTGTAGTTCCCAACCTCAAATTTGTTGGAATAAAATCTCTTGTAGCAGCTTCTGTGTAAGACATTTTAGCACCAATATTGGAAATGTTGGTTCCAAAAGCAATAGTTGATGGTTTATCCACTAAATTAAAAGAATTTGAAATGTAGTAAAGAGATAAGTCAGCTGCTGCACTTTGTCCGGGCTTCGTATCAGCTCCACCTACAGATGTTCCACCGGTAAGATTTGAATAAATATACCTAGCGGCTAACCCTGCAGAGAAATTATCTCCTAATTTTCTAGAATATACAACATCAAAAGCAAATTCGTTGGGTTTAAAATCTCTTATGGTGGTTCCAAAGTTATCTGTAAAAGTAATATTTCCCAAAGAAAAATATCTTAATGAAGCACCAATAGTAGAAAGCCTATCAATTCTTTTGTAGCCGGATAAGTATGCTAAATTAATATCATTCACTAAAGCTCTAAGCCATGGAGAATAAGACATACTAAAGCCAACATCTTTAACTGGATCTATAAAAACTAGTTTTGCTGGATTCCAATGAATAGAGTTAGCATCTGGACTAATTGCTACTCCAACATCCCCCATAGCCCCAGATCTAGAATCTGGAGAAATTAAAAGAAACGGAACAGCTGTAGTGATAGTATTGATTTGACTTCCACCAAGTTGCTGTGTGCTTATTTGAGAAAAAGTGAAGTTTTTAAAAAAGACTATTGCAAATAATGCTGTAAATAGTTTAATAAATGTTTTTTTATTTAAGTTCATCTAAAAAGAATTATACGTGCTAACGACAAATATATATAAATAGTACTTAGAAAATAATTATTTCAGAAGGAACATGGTTTGAGTTTTATCCGCTCTTAGCCCTTGTTCATTGGACACACTTAAATTATAAATGTAAACCCCCCTAGCCAAATCCTCATTAAAATCATCTTTTCCATCCCAAAAAATACCTTCGGATCTAAATCCTTCATTGTGAATTCTTTTATTAATTCTTTTGACCACTTTCCCCGAAACTGAATAAATAAGTATGCTAACGTCTAAAAAATTACAGTTTTGATTGTGCTCAAAATAAAAAGCGGTTTGAGTAGTAAATGGATTTGGATAATTAAGCACATGAGACAATTCAAGCTCATTGTCTTCCACTACCATAAAACTTATTTCACTTGTTGAGGAGTTATTGTAATTGTCCCAAACCTTTATTTTTAAATTATGTTCGCCAGGATCAATATCATTAAGTTCAAAGTTTATTTTTCCACTTTTATAAGTATCTAAATCTGCAACATAATAATCGTTTAGAACAATGGAATTTGCATTATCGTTGTCTATCACAAGTTCAATATCGTGACCAATTCCATTGCCAACAGTATTTATTCCATTTTCATCAAAAACAGAAACTATTAATAAGGGATTATTGTTTGAAATTCCTCCAGAAACAAAATTCTCATCGTTTAAGTACAATTCCAAATCAGGACCCTGTTCATCCAACGAAGCAGTAGTGTCAATACCGCCAATTATCAGAGAATCATTGTAACCACTTGCATCAATGGATCCATCCTCGGCATACAAACTTATTCTTGAAAAGCCATAGTCGTAACCAATATCTTTAGGAACCTTAAAGGTGAAACTAAATTGTCCATTACTAGCAGATGACTTTCCTTTATAAATTACATTCTTCCACATTTTAAAAGGAAGATTATCAGACCCTGGGTTAGTTCCTAAAGTAGATAAGGAAGATTCTTTATCGTAAAAAGTTAGATACACCTTGCCATTAAAATTTGTTAAAGTATTTTCAAGATTATCACTAAGGTGACCATATAGCTTAACTTCACTCAAAGCATTGACAGTATCTCTATTAAACGAGTCAATTTCAACTTTTAATTCTGGCAATGATAACCTTATAGCTGGATCTCCTAAAAGCGCGAATTTTCTGTAATTTTTATCAGCGCTAAATTGAGCAAATTTATTTTTTGTTCCTACATAAATATCGCCAAGTCTTTGTGGTTTTTGATCTACAAAATCAAAAACTGTGTCGTAAAAAAACCTATTCAACCACTCATTCGGAGTAGCATAAACCAATCTAGTAGTTGTAAATAGCCCAATTCCTCCACCGTCTTTATTTAGAAGAATATATTCACCACCCGAAACCCTATCATGGTCATCGAATCTTCCAAACTCACAAGTTGCAGTCATGAAAACTGGCAATGCTTTATTGTTGTCCCAATTTTGAATTGTAGGAACAGTTAGTATTTGCTCATGAGCCCATCCTGTTTCCCCACCATGGCCGATATAATTCACCAAAAGTGCACCATCTTTGACTTTTTGATTGATAGCAGCTTCAGCATCTGGAATTCTTTCGCCTACGGTGCTAGATTGTTGAACATAGGCATCGGAATGAATTTTAGCAGTATTTATAGATGGCATATTAATTTTTATCTTGGAGGACATAATTTCAATATCTGTAAAATATGCATTGTTGTCCTCATCATCGCTTACTAAAACCACTTTATTTCTCCAATCACCGTATATACTATTTGTCATAGGGTTATTGCAATTTAAATTACTCATTGAATTTGGATCTTCCAAGGTATAATTCTTTATTTTCTGAACCATTTCATTCGCTTCCAGTAAATTTGTCACAACCAATCTTCCAATTCCTATATTTAAGAAATCTGTGTTTTGCATAGAAGCTCCGTCAGCTAAAATTGCATAATAATCGTCCGAAGCATAAGTGTTTACTATACTTACAGACTCAGACGATTCGAAAATTGGCAATAAGTTTTTGTTATGACCCAATATATTTCTGTTATCGTAAGTGCCATCGCCAAAAAGTAAGCAGTATTTAGGAATAGTTAATGAATTTCCATTTTCTCTTGAATAAAACATTCTCAAAAATTGTTTTATTGCTGTAGCATCGGTTATTCCACCAGAAAATTCATTGTAAATCTGCTGGTCAGTCACTGTTACAACATCTAAACCCTCATTTTGATGTAATAAACTTAATTCTTCAGCAGCTGTTAAAAACTCACTTGGGGTGATTATCACCATATCTACATTGTTTAAACCGTGGAGGTTTTGATTTGTAATTTGCTTAACAAAAGTTGGAGTCTGAAAATTAAAACCCGAAACGGCTATAAAATTTCTGAGAGTATCTGATTGGGACAAAAAAGTTAATTCCTCATTAGACTTGCTAAAGCCTAAATTTTTAACATCTCTAAAATCTGTAATATCCCAAATCATATCCACCGAAGAAGAATTATCTAATATGATTTTAGAGTAATTATTAAGATTTCCAGAACTTAAAATATGGAAACTGAACTGCTGATTGTCAACGACCAATTCTCTCTCACAGTTTATTTCAATATAATCTAAATAGCCTTTGGAAGATGGTGCACCATTATTGGAATACTCTAAAGTTAGTTCATAAGGAATATTTGGGTTATTTAAAACATCAAATTCTTCCACAACAACTCTTCCTACATCTGCATAATAAGATGCACCTGTAGAATTAATTGGGACTGTTCTGCTTTCTCCAAAAATTGATGGATAAAAATAGGCTGTAGAATAATTAGATTTACTCATTAACTTTAATTTTATGTGAGAAGAATCTATACAAAAATTAAAAGGAAAAGAATAATTATAAATAGGGGTTAAATCAAAAACATCACCGAACCATTGAGATCCAGATTTTAAAAGATTTATATTATCCTCATTTAAATATTCAAAATCGTTAAATTTTGAAACCGTTTGGCCAAAGCTTTGACTTAAGTTATTTACACTATCTAGATTATTTGGGGTTCTAGAATTGTCAATATTTAAAAAGCAATAGGCACTATCGGAATAAATGTGCTTTGTATGGCTAAAATATTGACCATCAAAATTGATTTTGTCTGGACCATTTAAGTAAAATAAAATATAATCTCCTTGTGAAAAAACCCCATCACCCCCATCAAAAACAAATATTGATTGTTGCTGTAAATCATCGGGCCTAGAGTCGTTGTTGACAGCATTTAAAAGCCCATTATTATTGGAAAAAAGATGAATGCTATTAGAAGAGATTTCAGCATTTATAATGGAATTGCTAATCAAATAATTGTAATCAATTTTGTATACACCAGATTTAAAATTACTTAGTTTAAACCAGTCAGTGCCATTATTAAGAACCGACTGGTTTGCAAAAGTTGATTTTTTAAAACGTTTATTGGGGTTTGTCTTTTTAATAATTTGCAATTTAAAATCCGTCAATAAAAGCAATTCACCTGCAGAACTTCTTAAACAATTAATTAAAAGAAGATTGTTTTTAATAGAAGAATTTTGTTCTTGTTTTCGAAAAGAAGTAAGATAGGTTTCAGGAAATACTGCATTTGAATACGCTTGTTTTTCGTTGTAATTAAGTGGTCTTTCGTTAAATTCAAAACTTGTTATTTCATAATCTGAATAAGGCAATTTATGCTGAAAAACAGGTAGAAATGTCAGTTGGTCAAAATATCCATTTTCAGGACACAAAAATTTTGCATTTGAATTATCAGTCCATTTGACAATTTGGTATTCAATTTTCTTTTGAAGATTAATTGATTTTTGAGAAAAACAATTAATGGCAAAGAAAACAAAGGAAAATATAATTACTTTACAATAATTCACTGTTATTTTTGTTGGTATATAACTCAAAATTAAAAGTAATATTGTACTAAAATGAATTGATTAATCATTTTTATCCCTGTATTACCACAATTGGATGCTAAATTTCAATAATATATATTATCTACTCACTCCCAATTATCTGAAAATCATATTTTCATTATGTATTTCTTTACAATTTCAAATAGCCTTTTGTCAAGACGCTGAATTTACTCAGTTTTATTCAAATCCAATTTATTTAAATCCGGCTTTTGCTGGAACTAACAATTGTCCTAGGCTTAGTACTAACCATAGGTCTCAGTGGACCGGATTGCCGGAAATCTTTAATACTACTTCATTTTGCTACGATCAAAATATAAGTAAAATTCATGGTGGTTTTGGTTTTATGTTATTATCTGACAGGCTGAACAATTCCATTCAAAACAATAGGATTAGTGGAATGTACTCCTATCAAATAAAAATTTCTGAAAAAATAAGATTAAGAGCAGGATTGGAGGCAACCATATGGCAAAACAAGTTTGACCAAAGCCAATTAACATTTGTAGATATGATAGATCCAATCCGAGGATTTGTTTATTCAACAGCCAACAACACCTTAAATAACTCTAAAAATGGAATAGATTTTAGCAGTGGTGTTTTAGCATATAGCGAGAGATTTTTTATAGGTTTTTCTACCCATCATTTAACAGAACCTCAGCAATCCCTACACGATGAAGAATCTAAATTAGAAAGGAAATATTCTTTAAATATTGGATGTCATATACCAGTTGATAATCAAAATTCATTTAAAGATAAATGGATAATATCTCCCAATATAATTTTTAAAAAACAAGGCTTAAACGAACAATTAAACATTGGGATTTATGGGGAGAAAGGAGCTTATGTATTAGGGCTATGGTACAGGGACAATCAAAACTATGCATTTTTAGTGGGTGCTAAAGTTGGTTTAATAAAAATTGGATATAGTTACGACATTAATTTGTCCAGGTTATACCTTGCTTCTTCAGGATCTCACGAAGTTTCCATTCAAATAAATTTTCAATGTGACAATAAAAACAGCACTATACAGTCATTTAGTTGCCCATCTTTCTAAAAAAAAGCATAAATTTGTAACTTTCGTATTATAATTACGTTAATTGCGTGACACAAACCTATTTAAAAATGAGAAATAATTTCACTTATTTAATCTGTTTTATTTTTGCAACTTGTTTATTATCAAGCTGTGGGACAGAATATGAAACATCTAGTATTACTGGTTGGGATTACAACAATCCAAAAAATGGAGGTTTTCAAAAAGTTCCTTATTCGGAACAAGAGACTGGCCCTGGTTTAATTTTAATTGAAGGTGGAACGTTCACCATGGGAAGAGTTGAGCAAGATGTAACTTATGAAAATCACAATGTTCCTCGTAGAGTTTCAATTTCTTCATTTTACATGGATGAAACTGAAATATCTAATTATCACTGGTGCGAATATATGTATTGGACACGTAGAACATTTACAGATTTTCCAATGGTATATAAAAAGTCTCTTCCTGATACTCTTTCTTGGAGAGAGAAACTAGGTTTTAATGAAAAGTATGTAGAATACTATCTAAGACATCCTGCTTATAGAGATTACCCTGTTGTAGGTGTTTCTTGGCAACAAGCTAGTGAGTTTTGCAAGTGGCGAACTGACAGAGTAAATGAGTTTATTCTTATAAGAGAAGGTATTTTAGTTTCCAATCCAAACCAGCAAAACGAACCTTTCACAACAGATGCGTATATGGCTGGACAATACGAACAAGGTCTTAATCCTCAAGGACAAATTGCAAATCTTGACCCAGCTATGGGTGGCTACGACCCAACTACTGGAAAATTAAAGCTTAAAGATTTAGCCACAAGAAATGTTAAAATGTCTGATGGAATTATTCTACCAAGATATAGACTACCGACTGAAGCTGAATGGGAGTTTGCAGCATACGGATTAATCGGTAATACTGTAGATGAAAGAATTATTGAAAAAAGAGTTTATCCATGGGATGGTCATTGGGTTAGAAATCCTCAAGAAAATTTCCAAGGAGATATGTTGGCAAATTTTGTTAGAGGAAGAGGAGATTACATGGGTGTTTCTGGTCATTTAAATGATAATGCAGATATAACTGCTCCTGTTTTTTCTTATTGGCCAAACGATTATGGCCTGTATAACATGGCTGGAAATGTTAGTGAATGGGTATTGGATGTTTACAGACCAATGACTTCTAAAGATGCCGATGAGTTTAGACCTTTTAGAGGAAATGTATTTAAAACAAAAGTACTTAATGCCTCTGGATCAATTGATGAAAAGTACAATGTCACAATTTATGATATTGACGGAATTGAGCAGTTTATTGCAGAATTTAAGGCTGAAAGAGAAGACAAAGTTGCTAAGGGAACAAGAACTTACGGTTATGTCAAAGAGAACAGACTGGATTCTATCGAAAATGAACTAATATCAGTAATTTCATCGCAAGTAACAGAAGCTCAGAAGCTTATGAAAAACAGGCAAACTTTAGAAGCTTCTGGTAAAATACAAGAAGTTTTTGATCAAATTTTTCAAGATTTTGATTTACAAATTCAACAAGATCCTGATCTAGCTGGATACAATATTGAAATAAGTCCAATGTTGAGATCTGGAATGGCAGATTTTATACTTAACACTCCTGGAAATGTTCAAA
>CAJIYZ010000116.1 GCA_905181675.1 Bacteroidetes bacterium MED-G20 | reverse complement strand
TTTGGAATACTCGTTTAGTAACACCAAAATATTCATAAGCAGTTCCATCGGTAAAAGTAATTTCTAATAACAATCCTTTGTGTTGAAAATCATCAAAACCAGATTTAGTACTTGTTTCAATGTACTGATCAATATACTTTGCTTTTGTTTCTGGAGCAATACTAATTAAGAAATGGTAGCCATCAATAATTTTTCTACTGATCTCTTCTGCTTCAAGCGCTTTTTCATCTCCTACTTGAAACTTATCTGGATGCCATTCTTTAACCAAGTTTCTGTAAGTTTTCTTTAATGTAGATAACTCTATTTCTTGTTCAACATTGAACAGTTTTTTATATTCATTAATACGCTTCATGGCGACTTTTTTTTCTAATTGAGGCGCGAAATTACAGATTAAAAGTTCTTAGCAACAATTATATTCTTATATATGAGATTGTTTCTTTAATCCTAGATTTTTAAAAAAATAGGTTAATTACGTATTTTCAACCTATTTTTAATTTATAAATCATTAAAATTAATTAAGATTGTAAAAAAAATGAAAAATCTTACTTATATAATTATTATTTTTGTCTTTATATTTAGCTGTTCTAAAATAGAAACAAATTCTCCTTTAACCATTATTACAACTAACACTGCTAACATTTCCGGTGCATTATATGCCCAACTGGTACAGGATTCTTCCAATTCAGTCGATGTCCTTGAATTTGCACCATCAGGAACTAAAATTTATTTTAGAATTGCAAAATGTGATTTAAATCCAGAGGCCTCTTGTGATGAATACCTAATATATGAAACAACTTCACAAGCTGGAGAATATTCAATAGACCTACCGGTAACAAATTCTGGTGTTGATGTAGAAATATCGCTTGATGACTTTGATTATACAAAGACTATTTGGACTCAACAATTTAATCCAAATACTGGTCAAAATAGTTGGGTTTCATCAATGTCTTATAAAGTTTACAATTGCAATGAGAAGACAGTAGAATTGCACACTTCAATTAATAAAGTAGAAAATTTTGAATATTATCATAATTAAAACTACAGAATATCTTAATACTTAATTATGAAAAAAACAATATTAATTTCAACAATTCTAACTATAATAAATGTTGGAATATCTCAGGATTCTTTACAAAACTTAGATAGTTTTCAAATAGAAAATAAAAATGGAGTTCCAATGCTGCCTGTTAAAGGAGAGTTAAGTGTAGGATTGTCAATGGGTCCAATACTGGATTATTTTGGCAATTTTTTTAATGGCAGTACAAGTAATTCTGCTTCTGCTCTTTTTTTGAGTTATCCAGTTAATAATAATAATCTATATTCTAGTTCTACTGCACCTACCTCTAACCAGATTTTTATGAAATACTTTTTAAGTGATAAGAGCGCTGTTAGACTGAGTTTTGAATATACAGGACTTAATAATTATGAAAAGGCATATGTTCAAAATGATGTTGCTGTAAATATTGATTCATTAAGCAATTCAAAATCGGAAGATATGATTCAGACGTTAGGATCTACATTTATCTTATCACTGGGTTATGAAAAAAGAAGAGGGAGTTCAAGAATTCAGGGTTATTATGGTGCAAGCACCTTTTTTCTTAGACAAAATTCGCAGCAATTATATTCTTATTCTAACCCCTTGTCAGATATAAACCCTTCACCGTCTTCAATGGACTGGGGAGATAATTTACTTGCAAATAACTCGAGAAAATTATCACAAAACAATGGAGTGGTAAATGGATTTGGAATGGGTGGTATTTTAGGTGTAGAATATTTCATTTTTCCAAAAGCTTCTATAGGTGCTGAAGTTGGCTATAACTATATTTATTTAAATGAACGCCAATCGAGCTATGAGTATGAAAGGTGGAATGTAAATCAAATAGATACCAAAAAGGAAATCGACAGCCCTGGGTTAAGAAATAATGAATGGGGAACATTTAATCCGTCAGCAAATTTCTTTTTAATGTTTCATTTTTAGTTTTTTATTACTTTTTTTTAAGTACGTACCTTAAAGTGGATCTACTTCTTTGTTGGATTAATACTTCCTGGCTCTTGAATAACTCTGGAATATCTAAGGTTTTAAAATGCCTAATAGTAAGAAGGTTTACTTTCGTGTTGTATTTCACGATATATTTTTTTTGTAAATCTGAAATCAGAAGATCTAAATTAGAAGGTAAAATAATCCCACAAACAGAACAACTTAATGCAGAATTCTGCATTAAATGAACCTTTAATCCCATTTTGAAAAAAATTGAAAATAATTTACTCATGTGTTCTTCAAAAATAAAGGAATAATCTTTAGTGCTAATAGTTAGTAAAATCTGATTTGGCTTATAAATCAACGAGGGCATATCTTTGTCATTTCTGCCAACCTTATTAATTAAACTTCCAGGATTATCCAATTGAATAAAAGATCTAATAGACAAAGAAATATTTTTGTTTTCTAGTGGTTTGATTGTGTTAGGATGAATAACAGAAGCCCCCAAATAAGAAAGTTCAATAGCTTCTTTAAATGAAATATTTTTAAGAATTTCTGTATTATTAAATCTTTTTGGGTCTGCATTCAACAATCCATCTACATCTTTCCAGATAACAACTTCTTCGGCGTCCATACACCACCCAAAAATGGCAGCAGAAAAATCACTGCCTTCCCTGCCCAAAGTAGTAGTTTCTCCATCTAAATTGGATCCAATAAACCCTTGGGTAACATAGGTTTTGTCTTTTCTTAGATCGACATTTATTTTTCTTTGAGTTTCTTCCCAATTTATCTTAGAATCTATGTGCTTATTAGAAGTTTTCACAACTTCTCTAGCGTCTATCCATTGATTTTCTAGCCCTTGTTGATTCAGGTAATAGGAAATAATAGCGGTCGACCAAAGCTCTCCAAAAGAAACAATTTTAGAGTAACTAAGATTATTTTCCTGCTTTGTTTTAGACCCTATATACTCTACTAATTCTAGAGATAATGCATTAAATAAGTTTAAAAATTTAGGATTGTTATTTAATTTTAAATCCACAACAACAGATTCGTGAAACTTGATTATTTCCTTAGCTATTTCATGAGCTTTATCGATTTTATTTTCTACATAGACTTCCCAAACGTGCTCCAATTTATTAGTGGTTTTGTCAATAGCAGAGACAATAATTACAATATTTTCTTTGTAAGAAGATACTATCTCTTTTAGATTGTAGATTGCCTTTGGGTTTTTTATAGATGCACCACCAAATTTGAAAACTTTACTCAATTTTTATAAATTAAAGACTAAAGCTAATATATTCTATTCTAATTTAAAACTTAATCACATTATCCCAACTCTATTATTCTATTAAAAATAGGCCTTAAAAAAAATTTGACACTTTTACGTCAAATACACTGCAATATTCGATATTTGTAAAAAACAATGGATGAAGAACGTTACAGTCGGGGAATTTATAGTAGAATCACAGAATAATTTTCCTGGATCGACAGGTGAATTATCTAAAATTTTGAGCGCAGTTAAACTAGCCTCTAAAATAGTTAGTCATCAAATAAATAAAGCAGGATTAGCAAAAGAAATTTTAGGATCTTCAGGAAGAGAAAATATTCAAGGAGAAGACCAACAAAAATTAGATGTTTTTGCCAATGATTCATTTATCAACGCACTCTCTGCCAGAGGAGTTATATGTGGTGTTGCCTCTGAAGAAAATGATTCTTTTGTAGCTTTTAAAAACAATGTTAACAACGATGCTAAATATGTAGTATTAATTGACCCTCTTGACGGATCTTCTAATATTGATGTTAATGTTTCTGTTGGATCAATTTTCAGTGTTTATAAACGACAAACCCAAAAGGGTTCACCAGTTGAGCTAAAAGATTTTTTACAACCAGGAAACCAACAAGTTGCATCGGGTTACATCATCTATGGGTCTTCAACTATGCTTGTTTACACAACGGGGAGAGGAGTTAATGGTTTCACCTTTGACCCAAGTATTGGAGTATTCTTTTTATCTCATCCAAACATGAAAACACCAGACCAAGGAGCTATATACTCTGTCAATGAAGGCAACTTGAATCAATTTAAAAAACCTGTGGCAGAATATATTAAATTTTGCCAGTCTCAAAACAATTCCCAGGGAAAGAATCCTTACAGCTCTAGATACATAGGTTCCTTGGTAGCAGACTTCCATAGAAACCTTATTAAAGGAGGAATTTATTTATACCCAGCTACAAAAATCAATCCTACTGGTAAATTGAGATTAACTTATGAGTGTGCTCCTTTGGCTTTCTTAATTGAACAAGCTGGAGGAAGAGCAATTTCAGAAAACCAAAGAATTATGGATATAATTCCAACTGAACTCCACCAAAGAGTTCCATTTTTTGTGGGCTCTAAGAACATGATTGACCAATTAGAAGAAAATTTAGAGAGAGAGTGAGTTTAGATAAGTTTAAAAGAAGACTAGTTTCTTCAAATGCTTTTTCCAAAATTTCAAGACTTTGGGAAGATAGTTCTGCAATAAATTTAAAAAATACATCAGGATCTTATCTGTCTTTTTTAAGTTACTGTATTATTCAAGAGAAAAACGGAAATCATCTTTTTGTTCTTTCCGATAAAGAAGAGGCGCTTTATTTTTTCAATGATTTAGAAAATTTGTTCAGTGAAGAAAGAGGAACTACTTTACTATTTTATCCAGCATCTTATAGAAGGCCATATCAAATTATGGACTCCGATTCTACAAGTGTACTTCAAAGAACAGAAGTTTTAGATGCGCTAGGAAAAGAGAGAAAAAAACTACTTGTAATAACATATCCAGAGGCCATTGTAGAAAAGGTAATCGAAAAAAAGAATTTTGAGAAAAACAATTTAACTATTTCAGTAGGAGAAGAATTAGAATTGGATTTAATTGATGAAATATTGATTGATTTAGATTTCGAGAAAGTAGACTATGTCTACGAGCCTGGTCAATTTGCAATAAGAGGTGGAATCATAGACGTTTTTTCTTTTAATTATGAATTACCATATAGAATAGAGCTTTTTGGTGATGAAATAGAATCTATAAGAGAATTTGACCCTGTAAATCAGCTTTCTGTAACAACATTAAATAGGGTTAAAATTGTTCCCAACATCAACAATATATCTTTTTCTAAAGACAGAGTATCTTTTCTAGAATACCTACCAAAAAATACAATAATATGGGCCAAAGACTTAGAAATTTCTCAAAAGAAAATGGAACAAGGCTTTGAAATTGCCACCAAAGTTTACAATAAAATAAAAGAAAAAAAGAATCTACTGCTTCCGATTGAAATGTACTTATCCCCTTTAGAATTTCTTTCAAAAATAAATCAGTATAAAGTTGTAGAGTGGAATAGAACTGTCCATGAAAAAGATTCCTTAGTGATTGACTGTAAGACTATTGACCAACCCAAGTTCAATAAAAATTTTGATGTTTTGGTCAAAAGCCTTGAGGATTGGAAAAATGAAGAGTACTCAATTTTTATTTGTTCTGATCAAGATTCTCAAATAAGTAGATTAAGATCGATATTTATGGAATTAGATAAAGAATCTTTATGTAGTTTCATGCCCATAGGATTACACCAAGGGTTTATTGATCACGATGAAAAAATTGTTGTTTTTACAGATCATCAAATATTTGAAAGATACCATCGGTTTAACGCTAGAAAAAGTGTCTCTAAATCCAAAGAAACCTTTACCCTGAAAGAAATATACGACTTACAAAAAGGGGATTTCGTTGTACATATTGACCATGGAGTTGGAGAGTTTTCAGGTTTAGAAAAGATAGATGTCCAAGGGAAGCAGCAGGAAGCAATAAGATTAATTTACAAAGGCGGAGATATTCTTTATGTTAGTATTCATTCTCTACATAGAATCACCAAGTTTTCAGGTAAAGACGGCACTAAACCATCTTTGAATAAACTAGGATCGCCAGCGTGGTCATTAGCCAAACAAAAGGCCAAGAAAAAGATTAAAGAAGTTGCTTTTGATTTGATTCAACTATATGCCAAAAGAAGAATGCAGTCTGGCTTTGAATTTCAGCCTGACACCTACCTGCAAAATGAATTAGAGGCATCATTTATCTATGAAGATACTCCAGACCAATTAGCATCCACATCTGCAGTAAAATTAGACATGGAGAAGCCACACCCAATGGATAGACTTGTTTGTGGGGATGTTGGCTTTGGCAAAACTGAAATCGCTATTAGGGCTGCTTTTAAAGCAGTTGCAGATAACAAACAAGTTGCTGTATTAGTTCCAACAACAGTTTTAGCTTTTCAGCATTTTAGAACTTTTTCGGAGAGGTTAAAAGATTTCCCCTGTAATATTGACTATATCAACAGATTTAAATCTTCAAAAAACACCAAAACAACCCTTGAAGCCTTGAAAAAAGGCAAAGTTGATATTTTAATTGGAACCCATAAATTAATTGGAAAAGATGTGGTTTTTAAAGACTTAGGACTTTTAATTATTGACGAAGAACAGAAATTTGGCGTTGGGGTTAAAGACCAACTTAAAAATATAAAAGTTAATGTAGATACTCTTACCCTTACAGCTACACCCATCCCAAGAACCTTGCAATTTAGCTTAATGAATGCAAGGGATTTATCGATCATAAATACACCACCACCAAATAGATTTCCAGTTGAAACAATTGTTCAGTCATTTTCTGAAGACACAATAAAAGAGGCAATAGATTATGAGACAGAGAGAGAAGGCCAAGTGTTTTTTGTCCATAATAGAGTTCAAAACATCAATGAAATAGCAGCTATGATTACTCGGCTATGTCCAAATGCAAGAATTGCCGTAGGACATGGCCAAATGGACGGGAAAAAGCTGGAGGCTATTATTCTTGACTTTATGGACGGACTTTACGATATTTTAGTGGCCACAACAATTATAGAATCAGGAATAGATATCCCAAATGCAAATACCATAATAATTAATAACGCCAATCATTTTGGGTTAAGTGATCTGCATCAGCTTAGAGGAAGAGTTGGAAGATCTAATAAAAAAGCATTTGCCTATTTATTTACCCCACCTCCTCAACACATTTCTACAGAAGCCAGAAAGCGACTACATGCTATAGAGCAATTTTCAGATTTGGGAAGTGGATTTAATATAGCAATGCGAGATTTAGATATACGAGGGGCCGGTGACTTATTAGGTGCTAACCAAAGTGGATTTATAAACGAGATAGGGTTTGACACTTATCAGAAAATCCTGGATGAAGCAATTCTAGAACTAAAAGAAAATGAGTTTAAATCTGTCTTTTCTGAAGAATTAAAGGATAGGGAATTTGTAAAAGAATGTATTTTAGAAACGGACTTATCGTTAGTGATCCCAGATGATTATGTAAATGACATAAACGAAAGACTTACTTTGTACAAAAGACTAGACACGTTGACTTTTCAGGACGCTATTAGTACTTTTTCTCAGGAGCTAAAAGATAGGTTTGGTGCTATACCCAATCAAACAAAAGAATTAATCAACACTCTAAAACTTAGAGAGCAAGCCAAAAAGATAGGATTTGAAAAATTAGTTATAAAACAAAATAAATTAGTGGGGAAATTTACAACAAGCCATCCAACTTATTTTGAATCAAGTAGTTTTACCAAGGTTTTAAACTTTGTCCAACACAATAAAAAAGGAGTACAACTCAAAGAAAAAAATAAGGTGTTAATTCTAAGCTTTGAAAATATAAGAAACATTAAAGAAGCTAATGAAAAGCTTCAAGAGTTGATGGCTTAAGATTTAATCTCAAAATCGTCCATGAATTTAGTAGTGAAATCCCCTTTTAAAAAACTCTCATTTTCTAAAAGTTGCTGGTGAAAAGGAATGGTTGTTTTAATCCCTTCAATAATATACTCATCTAATGCTCTTTTCATTTTTTGAATAGCTTCTTCTCGAGTTTGTGCTACTGCTATTAATTTAGATATCATAGAGTCGTAATGTGGTGGAATTATATAATTGGCATATACATGAGTGTCAATTCTAATTCCGTGACCTCCAGGGGAATGGTAGTTAGTAATTTTACCTGGTGAGGGAATAAAGTTTTTATGTGGATCCTCAGCATTTATCCTACATTGAATAGCATGCATTTGCGGAAAATAATCTTTTCCAGATATTTTTTTCCCAGCTGCAATTTTAATCTGTTCTTTAATCAAATCGAAGTTTATTACTTCTTCAGTTATGGTATGCTCCACTTGAATCCGTGTATTCATCTCCATAAAATAGAAATTACGGAATTTATCTACTAGAAATTCAACAGTTCCAACTCCTTCATACTCTACAGCTTTAGCAGCTTTCTTTGCAGCATCCCCCATTTTCTTCCTTAATTGTGAAGTCATAAAAGGAGATGGTGTTTCTTCTACTAGTTTCTGGTGTCTTCTCTGTATTGAACAATCTCTTTCAGAAAGATGACATACTTTACCATATTGATCTGCAGCAATTTGAATTTCTATATGTCTAGGCTCTTCAATAAATTTTTCCATGTACATGCCGTCATTTCCGAATGCTGCAGCTGCTTCATTTCTAGCTGAAGACCAACCATCACTTAACTCTTCATCATTCCAACATAGCCTCATTCCTTTGCCACCACCACCAGCAGTTGCTTTAAGCATTACTGGATAAGTAATTTTATTTGCAACATTTTTTGCATCTTGAAAATCCTTAAGAATACCAACAGAACCTGGAATTGTTGGAACTTTCGCTTTCCTCATGGTTTCTTTTGCAGAAGCTTTGTCTCCCATTGAATCTATTTGCTCAGGAAGAGCGCCAATAAACTTAATTTCGTGTTCTTGACAAATTCTAGAAAAATTTGCATTTTCAGACAAAAAACCATAACCAGGATGTATGGCATCTGCGTTGGTTATTTCTGCAGCAGCAATAATATTTGGTATTTTTAAGTAAGAATCTTTACTAGATGGAGGACCAACACATACAGCTTCATCCGCAAATTTAACATGCAAGCTGTCTTTATCAGCAGTTGAATAAACAGCAACAGTTTTAATTCCCATTTCTTTACAAGTTCTAATTACACGTAATGCAATTTCTCCCCTATTGGCTATTAGAATTTTTTTAAACATAGTTAAAGTGTTCTTTTTTAGGAAGGATCTATTAGAAATAGAGGCTGGTCAAATTCTATTGGAGAAACATCGTCAATCAATATTTTAACGACTTTACCAGATACCTCAGACTCAATTTCATTGAAAAGTTTCATGGCTTCTATTATGCAGAGGGTATCTCCGGGTTTAATCACCGATCCAACTTCAATAAACGGCGGCTTGTCTGGAGCTGAAGACCTGTAGAATGTTCCAATCATCTGAGCTTTAACAGTGATTAAATTACTTTCTTCTTTTTTCTCAGGTTTTTTTTCTGCAGGAGCCGATACTTCAGCAATAACTTGTGGAGCCTGAACCATTGTTTGCGGAATAGAACCAACAGGACTTATCTGTTGAACAATTTTAGTCTCCTCTTTAAAATTGGTTTTTTTCTTGGCCATATAGTCAGACTTTATGACAAGTTTAAAATCTTTTTTTTCAATTTCAACTTCGTTAACACCAGCTTTCGCGACGAATTTTATTAAATCTTGGATTTCGTTAATATTCATATTTAATTCATTAAATAATATGTAAATCTAAAATAAAAATGATTTAATCCTTAATTATCTTGTTAATATGCCCATTTTAAATAAACACTTCCCCATGTGAACCCGCCACCGAAAGCAGCCAAGACAATATTATCTCCTTTTTTTAATTTATTCTCCCATTCCCATAAGCATAATGGAATAGTTCCTGATGTTGTGTTGCCGTATTTTTCAATATTGATCATTACCTTTTCTTTGGTTAATTCCATTCTATTGGCTGTGGCATCAATAATTCTCAGATTTGCTTGGTGAGGAACAAGCCAATCAACATCATTTCCAGTAAGATTATTCCTTTCCATTATTTCAGCAGATACGTCAGCCATTTTAGTAACAGCAAACTTGAAAACGGATCTTCCTTCCTGATAAATAAAATTGTCTGGGTGACCAACATTTTCTTTGGTGATTGGAAATGCAGAACCCCCATGCTTTTGGATGAGTAATTCTCTTCCAGAACCGTCCGCTTTTAATATAGAGTCTATTACTCCATTTCCTTCATCGTTAGGCTCTAGTAATACCCCTGCACATCCATCTCCAAATATTACACAAGTGTTTCTGTCTTTGTAGTTGACTATCGAAGACATAATATCTCCTCCTAAAACAATAACTTTTTTATGCCTTCCAGACTCAATAAATTGCTGTCCAGTAACCAAGGTGTAAATGAATCCAGAGCAAGCAGCACTTAAATCAAACCCCCAGGCATTCGTTGCGCCGCTTTTATCACAAATAATATTGGAAGTACTTGGAAATCTATGATCTGCTGTTACTGTTCCAACAATTATCATGTCAATTTCAAGAGGTGAAATTCCTCTTTTCTCGCATATGGATTTAACAACTTCACTTCCTAAATCAGAAAGAGTTTCTCCATCAGCAACTATTCTTCTTTCTTTAATTCCGGTTCTTGAAGTTATCCACTCGTCGTTTGTATCTACCATCTTCTCTAAATCCTTGTTCGAAAGGATTTTTTCAGGAACGACACCATGCACACAGGTAATCGCTGCATTTATTTTGCTCATTTAAAGGCTTTTTTAATTTTAGAATTAAGATTGGAATTAATTAGGTCTTTTCCAAGCAAAAGCATGTTTTTTATGGCAATTTCATTGCTAATTCCGTGGCCAATTAAGACATTTCCATCGACACCTAGAACAGGTGTTCCACCATATATTTCATAATTAAATCTATCAAAATAGTCGTCTGTGATGTTTTTCTGATTAATTAAAGAATAAAAAGATTCTGCCATTTTAAGAACTACATTTCCAGTAAAGCCATCACATACAATAACATCTGCTTTGTCATTGAAAAGATCTCTTCCTTCAACGTTTCCAATAAAATTAATGTCATCATTGTCTTCTAGAAATTGGTAAGTAGATTGTGTCAATAAGTTGCCTTTTCCTTTTTCTTCACCTATGTTTAAAAGTCCAACTTTAGGCTTTTTGATATTGTAGACATTCTCAGCAAAAAGACTTCCTAAAATAGCAAATTGGAATAGAACATCAGGTTTGCAATCCGCATTTACACCAACATCTAATATTAGTCCAACACCACCATTTTTTTTAGGCAAAACGGAAGTTATACATGGTCTAATAACACCCTTAATTGGGCCAATTGAAAACATGCTCCCAACAAGCATTGCTCCAGAGTTTCCAGCACTAGAAAAAACATCAATTTCCTTGTTTTTAAGAGCATTAAACCCTATTGAAATGCTATTATTTGGTTTTTTTCTAAGTGCTTTTGTAGCATGCTCTTTCATTGAAATAACCTCATCTGCATGCAAGAACTCAAAAACCGAGTAGTCTATATTATTTGATTTAAACCAATCTTTTGCTAATCTTTCGTCTCCAACCAAAACAATGGTTTCGCCATTGCTAAGTTCTCTGGAAGCTAAATAGGCACCATTTAATGTAGCATCTGGCGAATTATCTCCGCCCATGATATCTAATCCAATTTTCAAAAAATTTAAGCTACAGCTTCTTTTTCCATGACCACTTTACCTTTGTAATAAAGTTTTCCTTCAGACCAATGTGCTCTGTGATATAAATGTGTTTCACCAGTAGTTGGACAAGTAGCTAACTGAGGGGTACTTGCTTTGTAATGCGTTCTTCTCTTATCTCTTCTTGTTTTGGATGTTTTACGTTTTGGATGTGCCATAACTTTTTATTTAAAATATTTTAATTTTCTTTCTTTAATGCTTTTAATTTATTCCATCTAGGATCCTGTTCAGTTGTAGTTTGTTTTTGTGAGTAATCATCTATAAGTTTTATTTGCTTGTCATTACATTGGTTTTTTTGATGAACTATTCTTTTGGGAAAATTTATTAAAAAATGTTCATAAAACAACTGACCAATATTATATTCAAAACTGTCTTCAGGAAGGTACACAATATCGTCTTTAATGATTTCTTGATCTTGTTGAAGAAATTTTATTAAACAATTAAATTTATTTTCAATTGGGATTTTTACTAAATCTAGACATCTATCACAGTTAACTTCGCAAAAACCACTGTAATGAAACCTTAAATCCATCAGTAAATTCTCTTTTCTGAAATCCAATTTTAAAGACACATTACATGTGCTGTAACGGGAATAATTAAAAATATCAAAGAACGATTTATCTATCTCAAAGTTAAAAGGATTAGTTCCAAGTTTAAGACTTGAAAATGGAATACAAAATTCTTTTAATTCTTTCATTCCTTGAAATAGCATGCGAATTTACGTATAATGAACTTAAGAAAAAAACTTTATTGAAAATTGATGAACTTTTCAGGATCCATGGGGTAGCCATTATGCCAAAGTTCAAAATGTAAATGTGGACCTGTAGAGTGTTCACCACTATTACCAACAATCGATATAGGCTCACCCGCGTCCACATAATCTCCAATTTTTTTAAGGACTTCTGAGCTGTGCTTATAAATTGACAGTAAATTATTTTTGTGCTGAACATGAACAACATGTCCATCTGTTGGAGACCAGTTTTGATAGACAATTGTACCTTTTAGAATAGCAACTACTGCTTCGTTCTTAGGAGCAATAATATCAACTCCAAAATGACCAGATGAAATATTCATTTTATTGGTTAATTCTCCAATTATTGGTGGAAATAGTAATAGCTCAGGAAGAACATCTTTTGTTAGAGCTCCACCTGGAATAACGTCAATATCGTACTTCTCCCTTTTGTCAACTTTTTCTCTAATTGTTTTTTCAGAAGTTGAAACCTCATTTTTCGTATCAATACTTTGCGATTTAAAAACCTTTGCAGAGCTTTCTCTGTCAATTGGCGTATCCCCATTAAGGATTTTTTGTATATTATTTATATACCTTTCCTCTTTATTGGTTTTTACAATTAGTTCATTTAATTTTTGATCAAGCTCAATATTTTTATCTACCAGCTCTTTTTGAGCGCTTGCGCTAGGGTATCCAGGAACAAATGTTTTAATAGAGCTGTAAGAGATCAATAGAAAGAATAAGATTGAAAATACAATTAAAGAAAAAAGGAAAAGCACCAAAATAGAAAATTTGGAAGTTGTGAAATTTCTTTTTTCTTCGAAGCTCCCCTCATCTAAAATAACGACTCTTCGTTTTTCCTGTAGATTTTTCAGCCAAATTGTAAACTTTGATTGAGGTTTTTTCCTTTTGCCCATTTAGTTGTTAATTATGCAAATATCTCAAAATATATTTACTCTAAATTAAATAATCTTTAATTGATTAAATAACTAATACAATAAGTTCAAAAGATTGTGGTTAATATTGCAGACATAATATTTTAATGAAATTAATTAAGCTCTGTATTTTACTTTTCTTAACCCTGTTGCTTTGGTCTTGTTCTACAGAGAAAAACAAAGTATTAAATAGAGAATTTCATAATCTACACGCCAAATACAACGGGTTTTTTAATGCCAATGAAATTATAAAGGTTACCTACAATAACTTTTTAAAAACAAGAAAAGAAAATTACAATTCAATTTTACCCATTTTCCCAATCCCAAATATTGAAGAGTCAAAAAACTGGTACGCCCCAATGGATACCGCATACAGAAAATGTGAACTTGTGATTTTTAGCCATAGAATGCCCCATACTAAAAAAGGAAAAAATAGAAACAGAGAGTGGTGTAAGTACATTGACGACAATTGGATGACAATGGGCAAAACAAGGTTTTATAAAAAAGACCTTCCAAAAGCACTGAAAATATTTCAACATGTTGAGAATCATTATGAAATAGAAGATAATTATTATGAAAGTGTTTTTTGGCAATCAAAAGTACTTATAGAAATGGGGGCTTTTGACCAGGCAGAAGAAATTTTAATAGGCTTAATTATTAAGTTTGAGGAACAACAACTAGAATCTAAAGATCAAGAAAAGCTTACAGCAAAACAAAAAGTAAAACTAGCCTTAATATACGATGAAAGAATGGATTATTTAGAGAGTAAAGAACCTGTGATTTCCTCAAATATAATTAATAAAATATATCCAACTTTAGCAGATTTATATATTCAAAGTAAGTCCTATAAGAAAGCTATTGAAAATTTAGAAATTGCTATTGAGAACAAACACAAAAAAGCATTTAAAACTAGATTATTTTTTGTTCTTGCCCAATTGTACCATTTGGATAATAATTTCAAAGCTTCCCGATACTACCAAGAAGTCGTGGAAAGAAATCCAGAATATGAAATGGCTTTTCAGGCGAAAATTAATAGAGCTCTTTCTTTTAGTGGAAGAGACTCTAAGGCTATTGAAGCACAATTATTAAAGATGCTAAAAGATGACAAAAACATTGAATATTTTGATCAAATTTATTATGCTCTAGCAGAAATATCTTTTAAAAACAACTCAGAAGAGTTAGGCAAAGAACAACTTCAAAAGTCCATTAACTTAAGTACAAACAACCTACCTCAAAAAATTAAATCCATGCAAAGAATGGGGGATTTATTTTTTGGAAAATCAGAGTATATTAAATCCTATTTCTACTACGATTCAATTCAAAAAACCGACTTAAAAACTTACAAGAACAAAGCACAAGTTATTAAAAAGCATAAGTTGTTAAAAAATATTTTCCTCAATAAAACTTTAATTGAAAAAAACGATAGTTTGTTTGCTATATGCTCTTTAGAACCCAAGGAAAGAATGGACAAGATTTACCAAGTTATGGATATTGAACTTGCTAATAGAGCCAAAAAATTAGAATCTCCTTTAATAGCCAATTCAAATAAAGGATTGTCCATGCCTGGTAGCAATAGTCCGATTAATCAATCTTTTTTTATTTGGGACCAAAAAATGTTGGAGCGTGGTAAAATAGAGTTTGATAAAAAATGGGGAAAAAGAACATTGGAAGATAACTGGAGAAGAGGCTCTAAAACTGCCATCTTTTTAGAAGAAAATGAAGAAACTGCACTTTCTTTCTCCAACAGTGATTTATTTGACGAGCTTTCTAAAAATCTTCCCTGTGATGATGAAAATAAAATAAATTACATGAAAGACTCAAATGTAATCTCGCTATTTAATCTTGGTCTTATTCATCACTATGAGACAAAAAACCTTAAACTTTCAGAAAAATATTTTAAAAGAATCGTGGAAAATCACCAGCCTGACATTCAATCCATTGCATCAATTTATGAATTATACAATATTTACCAAGACCTAGAAAGGCAGAAAGAAAGTACAGAAATGAAAGAACTGCTTTTAAATAAATACCCAAAAAGCAAATATTCGAAACTATTATTAGGAGATGAAAATTTGAGCGATTCTCAACAAGCAATGAAAAAAGAACAAAAATTGTATTCCAAATTATTTTTCTTGTACCAAGCGGGAAATTACCAAGAAGTTCTGGCATCTTGCACCAAAAAAACTAAGGACTCTGCCAATCCTCTAATTTGTCAATATGGGCTATTAAAAGCATACACATTAAAAAAGGTAAATGATACAGCAAATAATAACAGAGAATTAGTTAATACTTTAAAATTAATTTCAAGTCAATGTCTTGGAACTGATATTGCCGATCAAGCAATTGCTGTTTTAAATGATTTAAAAATTAAAACTGCTCAAAATTTAATGAAAAAAGAAAAATGGAAATTTAATTTCAGCCCTGACACTTTACATTATTTTATTTTAATAGCCCCTAAAGGAGGGTTCTCCATCAATAAAGCTAAAAACAACGTAGCAGATTTTAATTCAGCTAATTTTTCAGACCTAAATCTAAAAGTTTCCAATACATTCTTAAATACAGCAGATCAAATGCTAACTGTTAAACACTTCAATAATAGTCAAAAAGCGCTTGATTATTATCTAACTTTTAAAGTGAATAATGGGGCAATTAAAAACTATAGAAAAGAGAAATTCTTTGTAATAACTCCCCAAAACTTTAAAGAGTTATATCTAGAAAAAAACACAGACAACTACTTAAAATTTTTTAAAGAATTTTATCAATAAGCTAACATTCTTGTTTTTTGTATATTTGTAAAAATTACTTATGGTATTTAAATCGGACAAGAGCATGGCAAATTATAATAATAATCAATCTCCAGAGCGATTAAACAGAATAGTTGAGGGTACACATATTGAGGGAGATATTAAATCTGATTCCAATATAAGAATTGACGGCTACCTCAAAGGAACAATCACTGTAAAGGGTAGACTAGTGTTGGGGCCAACTGGAAAAATAGATGGAAATATCTATTGTAAAAATGCAGATTTAGAAGGCAAATTAAACGGGGCGATTGAAGTGGATGAACTTCTTACCTTGAAAAGCACTGCTAAGCTTCAAGGAGAGATTTCAACCAATAAACTTTCTATAGAACCAGGAGCAATATTTTCAGGAAATTGTAAAATGGGAGCCGTACTTAAAGATCTTACCTCTTCGGACGATTCAAGAGTGGAAGTTAATGAAGTTATAACTGAGAAAACAGCTTAAAATTTCTAAACGTATTAATTCACTTATCCTATAATTTTAAAATTGACCATATTAAAAAAGCAAAAAAAATGAATACTAAATTACTCGTCCCAACAGATTTTTCAGAAGTAGCACAGTCAGCTATGCAGCACGCTGTAAAATTTTCAGAAATAATCAAAGCAGAAGTTGTCTTATTACACGTTGTGAGTTCAAGAGAAGAAGTTGAAAATGCAAAGGAAAAGTTATCAAAGGAGATTATTTTAGGAAAGACTTTTTCTGATAGTTGTTCTATAACATCATTTGTTAGAATTGGGAATATTTTTGAAGATATTGGAGATGTAGCCGCTGAATTAGGAATTTCTCTAATTTTCATGGGAACCCACAAGGCTAGCAGATGGCAAAAACTAGTTGGAAGCAGAGCAATCAAGGTAATTACCAGCTCCCCGGTTCCATTTATTGTTGCACAGGAAAAATTAATGAATACCAATGGATATGACAATATTGTTGTTCCCTTAGATTTAAATGTGGAAACAAAACAAAAACTAGAATTGGTAGCCAAAATTGCCCATTATTTTGATTCTGAAGTACACTTGATAACCAACGACGTTTCTGATGAATTTATTAAAACAAAACTCAAAGCAAATCAGCTTTGGGCAAGTAATTATTTAGAATCAAAAAACATAAATAATTCTTCTCATTTAGTGGAACAAGGAGATAGCTTAACAGAAGGTATTTTTAAACTTTCAAAAAAAGTGGATGCTGATTTAATAGCCATTATGAACCTTGCAGATGAAACTGTATTAGGTCTATATGAAAACTCTTTCCAAGAAGAAATCGTTGCCAATGATTTAAAAGTTCCAGTATTGTGTGTTAATCCTCACACTGTAACTAAAGTGTCAGGCATTCTAGTTCGCTAAGTAGATGCTTTCAGAACAAGAGCAGATTAGAAGAGATAGTCTCCAGAAAATCATAGATTACGGAATTAATCCATATCCCGCTGCAGAATTTAAACTTACCCATTACTCAACAGATATTTCAGAAAACTTCAAGGATGGGGAAGATGTTATTCTTGCAGGAAGATTAATGCGAAGAAAAATCCAAGGAAAAGCCAGCTTTGGCACTATTCAAGACTCAAAAGGTAAAATCCAAGTCTATTTCAATAGAGATGTACTTTGTGCATCTGAAGACAAGTCTATGTACAACGATGTTTTTAAAAAATGGCTGGATCTTGGTGATATTCTTGGTGTAGAAGGAAAAGTTTTTAAAACAATGGTCGGAGAAATCTCAATAAACGTTGAGAAATTCCATTTACTAAGTAAATCCCTAAAACCTTTGCCTCAGCCAAAAACAGATAATGAAGGAATTACTCACGATGGATTCAATGACCCAGAACTAAGATATAGAAGAAGATATGTCGACTTGGTGGTCAATGAAAAAGTCAAGGATACTTTTATAAAACGCACCAAGATCATAAACTCTATGAGAAGTTTTTTGTCTCAAAAAGATTATTTAGAAGTAGAAACCCCAATTTTGCAAACTATCCCTGGAGGAGCTGCTGCAAGACCATTTATAACACACCATAATGCTCTAGATGTTCCATTATATCTTAGAATTGCCAATGAACTTTACTTAAAAAGATTAATTGTTGGAGGTTTTGACGGAGTTTATGAA
>CAJIYZ010000115.1 GCA_905181675.1 Bacteroidetes bacterium MED-G20 | reverse complement strand
TCCGAAATCACATCTGGCAAATTAAAATCTATTGCTCTAAATCCAAGAGGAATTTGGTTTGTTAATGTTCTTGCCATTTTGATTAAATTTGATATTATTTAAAGATAAATTTTTACAGCTAAAAAACTATATGAAAAAACTTTTTATTTTATTTCTATACTCCTTACCCTTTTTTCTTCAGAGTCAAACCAATGATTCAACTCAAATAAGGGCTCTATATGATTTTAATTTAACAGAGGGGAATTGTTATGAAAATCTTAGATCCTTGTGCAAGGATATAGGCCATAGGTTAAGCGGAAGTAATTCTGCTAAAAATGCAGTGAAATGGGCGGAATTACTTATGAATAATACCAATTTGGATACGGTTTATTTACAGCAGGTAATGGTTCCCTACTGGGAAAGAGGAAACTTAGAAAAAGTATATTGGAAAAATAGTAAAGGTCAAAAAACTTTTCTTAATAGCTCTGCTCTTGGAGGTTCTGTTGGAACAAATGGTGTTTTAAAAGCAGAGGTTATAGAAATAAGTAATTGGGGCCAACTCCAAGATTTTGGAAAAAGTAAAATTGCAGGAAAAATTGTTTTTTTTAATCGAGTTATGAATCCTACATTTATTAGTACTGGAAATGCTTATGGAAGTTGTGTAGATCAAAGACACTCCGGGGCTTCTAGAGCTGCTGAATATGGTGCTGTTGGAGTTTTGGTTAGGTCTATGACTTTAAAGTTCGATAACAATCCTCATACTGGTTCAATGACTTATTTAGATTCCACCAACAGAATTCCTGCAGTAGCAATCAGTACTAAAGATGCACATGATTTATCTTTGGCTTTAACAAACAAAGATGTTGTAGAGCTTTCAATGGAACTTTCTTGCCTTCAACATGAAGATGCTATTTCTTACAATGTTATTGGTGAAATTAAAGGTGAAGAATTCCCTGATGAAGTTATTTTAGTTGGGGGACACCTAGATTCTTGGGATATCGGAGAAGGTGCTCACGACGATGGGGCTGGTGTTGTTCAAAGTCTACAGGTTCTAGAAACTTACAAAAAGTTAGGACTTAACCCTAAAAGAACTTTAAGATGTGTAATGTATATGAACGAAGAAAATGGGAACAGAGGTGGAAAACATTATGCTGAAATGGTTAGGAAATCGGGAGAAAAACATTTATTTGCATTGGAATCTGACAGAGGAGGATTTAGTCCCAGAGGATTTAGTATAGATGGAACTAAATTACAATTAGAATATCTGCAAGGTTTTAAAAAGCTTTTTGAACCCTATCAAATTCATTTATTTTCTAAAGGATATAGTGGTGTGGATATAGGTCCGTTGAAAAATGGAAAATTATGTTTAGTGGGTTTGGTACCAGACTCTCAGAGATATTTTGATTTTCACCATTCAAAAGCAGATGTTTTTGAGAATGTTCATAAAAGAGAATTAGAGCTTGGAGCTTCTGCAATAAGTTCTATTGTATATTTGGTGGATAAATATGGTTTACCAGAAAGTGAATCAATTAAAAAATAATTAGATGGTAGATATTTTAGCTTTTGGAGCTCATCCGGATGATGTAGAGTTAAGTGCGGCAGGAACTTTAATTAAACATATTAAGTTGGGTTACTCTGTTGGAATTATTGATTTAACAATGGGGGAGATGGGTACACGAGGCACACCAGAAATTAGAGCATTAGAAGCAGATCAAGCCAAGAAAATAATTGGTGCAAATTTTCGTCAAAACCTCCAAATGCCAGATTCTTTTATTGATCTATCTAAAAATTCTATAGAAAAAGTAGTAGAAGTCTTGAGAGCTCATCAACCAAAAATTGTTTTTTGTAATGCTGTTAAAGACAGGCACCCTGAGCATGAAGTTGCTGCAAATCTTGTGTCTAAAGCGTGCTTTATCTCCGGTTTGTCAAAATATGAAACATTCTTAGATGGTGAAATCCAAGCACCACACAGGCCCCAAAACATATACCATTATATTCAGGATCAATGGATTGACCCCGATTTTGTTGTAGATGTTTCTAAGGAAATGAATCAGAAAATAAAAGCTATTAAAGCATTTGAAAGCCAATTTTACAATCCAAAAAGTAAGGAACCAAACACCCCAATTTCTAATAAAGACTTTATGGATTCTATTTCTTCTAAAGCAAACTTATTGGGAAGAACTATAGGTAGAAGCTTTGGCGAAGGATTTACAGTAGAAAGACCCATTGGAACAAATAATTTAATGAATATATTTTAGAATTATGAAAATAACCCCTCATGTTTTTTTTATTTGTATGCTATTTTCTTGTGCAAATGAAACTTATAACGACACTGCAGAGAACCACACCCTAGATAGTTTAAAATCAGAACTACTTTCTAGAGATAATGCCATTAACTCTTTGGAGTTTGATATAGAAAATAACGATTCTATTGTTAATCAGTATGCATTATATATTAATAAAATAAAAGAAAATATCGGTGAAATTAATATACAAGAAGGTATTATCAATAACGCTAAAAATAAAGAAGAAATCAATGTGATAGATACCAATGAAATTGTCAATGCAATTAAATTATTGTCCAGTAAACTAATTGAAAATGAGAAAATGATATCTGAATTAAATGTTGCTGTATTGAACGAGAAATTTAAAAATTCTCAATTTGAAGCAAGTGTTAATAATCTAAATGAAATTGTAGCCAAAAGTAATAGAGAGGTTTATTTTTTGAAAGAGGAACTATTTAGAATAAACGCTTCATTTGAAGCAATTTTCGATAAATACAATCAACAAACTAAGAAAATTAACTTACTTAATTCAAAATTGAATGAAGTTGCTTATGCTATTGGAACAAAGTCAGAATTATTAGATAATGGTGTTCTTACGAAAGGTGGTGGTCTTATTGGGATTGGTAAATCAAGAAAATTAAACGACGATTTAAATATTGAATATTTTACTTTTAATTCTAGACTTGAATTAAACAGTGTAATTTTGGGTTTTAAATCTGTTAAATTAATTACTTCACATCCCACTGGAACCTACCAGCTTCATAGAAAAACAAAAGATAAAATTGACTATTTAGAAATAACAGATAGCGATGGGTTTTGGAGAAACAGTAAGTTTTTGGTAATTGAGGTGAAATAATTATAAGATTGCTTTTCTAATCTTAAGAGCCTTTTGTAAAATTGGATACAACAAATCAAGTTTAAGCATTGTATATGGATCACTTTTTGCACTCTTAGGGTCTGGATGAGTCTCTATAAATAACCCATTTACTCCGTTGGCAACTGCGCTATATACAATTGAGGATATTAACGAAGGATCTCCACCTGTTATACCGCTTGTTTGGTTAGGCTTTTGAACTGCATGTGTACAGTCCATAACAACAGGAAAACCATGTTTTTTTAGTTTTGTTATTGCTGTGGCATCCACAATTAAATCGTTGTAACCAAAACTATTTCCTCTTTCACAAAGCCACACGTTTTTATTTCCTGTGGACAATACTTTTTCAATTGCGAAACCCATAGATGCATGGGACATAAATTGCCCTTTTTTAATATTAACTGGAAGACCTGTTTTACCAGCTTCAATTAATAAGTCTGTTTGTCTACAAAGAAATGCTGGGATTTGTAGATGATTGACATAATTGGCAACTTTTTTTGGTTCATGACTTTCGTGCACATCAGTTATCGTATTGACATTTAATTCACTTCCAATACCTTTTATAATATCTAAGGCATTTTCATCACCAACTCCTGTGAAACTATTGTTTTTTGACCTGTTGGCTTTTTTATAACTAGATTTAAATATATAATCGATAGATAGCTCTTCACAAATTGCTTTTACTTCCTTAGCAATCTTTAATCCAGTATATTCATCTTCAATGGCACAAGGACCAGCTATTAATGTGAAATTCTTCATTCTTTGGCTTTTTTTCCTAAATATCCACTATGGTGTCTTTTGGCATAATCTTCTCTAGTAAAGTTGATTTTTTTCATCATTCCAACTACTAAAAGATCTCCAACCACAGTCATAACTGTTGTAGATGTTGTTGGGGTTAGTCCAATTGGACAAATTTCTTTAGGGTCACCAGTAAACAAACATTCGTTGGACATCTTAGAAAGTGGACTGTTGATATTCCCTGTAAGAGATATTAAAGGGAGGTCATTGTAAAGATTGTCCGCTAGTTGCTTAAACTCTAAAACTTCTCTAGTTTTTCCGGAATTGGAGATGAGTAACAAAACATCGTTTTTTTGAATAACTCCCAAGTCACCATGTTGGGCTTCACTAGGGTGAATAAAAACTGAAGGAGTTCCTGTCGAGGAAAGAGTAGTAGATATATTCATTCCAATTTGTCCAGCTTTACCCATTCCACTAACAATAACTTTTCCATTCATTTGATGAACTCTTTGAAAAATAACATCTAAAACATTTTCAATTACACCATCAATTGGAATATTTTTGATTGCTTGAACTTCTAGTTCTATATATTTTTTGATTGCTTGATTCACTGCTTCAAAAGTAATAATTATAAATGACCTTTATTTACATAAACTTTTCTTATAGAAATAAGATCTTCTAATGTGTCTACTGGATAAGATGGATGGATCGTTGTCCCAACTTTTATTTTCCTTCCGTTCTCTAACCATCTAAGTTGTTCTAGTTTTTCAGAAATTTCAAGTTTGGATGGTTCCAATTGATTAAATTTTTCTAACGCATCTAATGTATATCCGTAAATACCTATGTGTTGATAAAATTCATTTTGCTTATTTCTGTCTTCCTCATCTCTTATAAATGGAATAATATGTCTTGAGAAATAAAGTGCAAAATCAAGTTGGTCTTTGACTAAAAAAACCTTGTCTTTTGGTAAGTTTTTATAAGAATTTAATTCTTGAGCTACCGTTGCGAATTCAGTTTTAGAATCCTTAAAACAATCCATTAATTTAATTAGGTGGTCTGGATGTAATAATGGCTCATCCCCTTGAATATTTATTATATGATTGAATTTTCTTCTCATTTCCTTTGACCAAATACCTATAGCTTCTAAACATCTGCTAGTTCCATTTAAATGGTCTTTATTGGTTAGAACAACATTTCCTCCAAACTTTTTTACTGTGTCGTATATACCATTGTCATCCGTTGCTACTACTAAATTTTCTAATATATTGCTGGCTCTTAAATAGACATGTTCAATCATGGTTTTTTCACCGATTTTCATCAATGGTTTACCCTTGAGTCTTGAAGAGTCAAATCTAGCTGGAATAATACCTAAAAAATCAGATGAACTTAATTTCATTGTTCTAAAATATATAATCTTAAATGATAACTTTAAATTTTACGTAATATTATAAATATATTGTAGGTAATTTAATTTTAAAATTTTATTTGTGAGTTTAAAAAATGTTAAAAATTATATAAACAGTAACCGCAGAGATTTCGCAGACCAACCATTTACAGAGAAAATGTCTTCTAATGATCCAATACAACAGTATGGTATTTGGTTTGAACAAGCCATTACAAGTAAAATATTAGATCCCTATGCAGCATGCTTATCTACTGTAAATAGCAATGGAGAACCTTCATCAAGAATTTTATATATAAGAGATTTTAATTCAAATGGTTTTGTTTTTTATACCAATTATGATTCCAAAAAAGGATCGGATCTTTTAGATAACAACTCTGCTGCTTTGAATGTTTTTTGGGGAGAATTAGAAAGACAAATTAGAATTCAAGGGGTAATTAATAAGGTGAGTGATTCAACTTCTGATAAATATTTTGCAGCTAGACCAAGAGCAAGTAAAATTGGTGCTTGGGCCTCCAATCAAAGTCAAATAATTAAAGACAGAAACGAACTTGACTCTAAAATTAAGTTTTATGAAGAAAAATTTAAAGAAAAAGATGTTCCAAGACCCGATAACTGGGGAGGATATTCTTTAAACCCAAATAAAATTGAATTTTGGCAAGGCAGACCAAGTAGGTTACACGATCGAATTGTTTATATAAAAGAGAATAATCAATGGGCAAAAAGCCGTTTATCTCCATAATTGATCAATATTTCAATAGATTTCCTTTTAGAAAAATTAAAATTGCTTTTGAACCTTCCAACGATTTAAAAATAATTGTTGTAATACCTTGTTTCAATGAAAATGATATTCAACCAACAATAGATTCACTTTTTTTAACCCAAGACAAATTTCTTTTTAATGTTGAAGTAATTATTTTAATAAATAATTCTGTTTCTGAAAATTCAGAAATAAAAGAACAAAATCTATTGACTTTCAATAAGCTAGAAATTATTTCAAAAAATTACAGCAAAAAAAACATTCACTTAATCTCGGTTTTAATTGATGATTTAGACTCTAAACATGCAGGAGTAGGGTGGGCAAGAAAATTGGGAATGGACCTAGCAATTCAAAGATTTAGATCAATAAATTTCAACGGTATTATTGTAGGGTTAGATGCAGATACAGTGGTAGAACCAAATTATCTTAATGCTATTAATTCTTTTTTTTCAAATAATAACTACAATGCTGCTTCTATTCACTTTGAACACCCTGTAACTGGCAATTCTTTTAGCAATCTTCATTTCAAGCAAATTATCTATTATGAACTTCACTTAAGATATTATAAGAATTCTTTAGATTATTCAAATTTACCATACTCTTTTCATACTATTGGTAGTGCTTTTGCTTTAACTGCGTCCGCTTATGCTAGACAAGGAGGTATGAATAGAAGAAAAGCTGGCGAAGATTTTTACTTTATAAATAAGCTTATTAAAGGAGAGTTGTTTGGGGAAATCACTAACACTAAAGTAATTCCTTCACCAAGAGTATCCAAAAGAGTTCCATTTGGAACAGGAAGAGCTATTTATGAAGGTTTAAACATCCAAAAAGACTTATCTATAACCTACGATTTTAAATCTTTTCAAGTAATTCGATCATGGATAAAGATGATTGAAAATAGAGAATCAAAGTATGTGAATTTTCCAGAGTCTTTAAAATCATATCTTGAGGAAGATAAATGGATGAAGCACCATTCTATGATTTTAAATAACACAAACAGTCATGAAAATTATCTAAAGTTGTTTTACACAACATTTGATGCATTTTGGATTCTTAAATTCATACATTTTTTAAGAGATAATTTTTATTCAAATTCTAGTTTGTTGGATAATACCAATGCACTTTTGAAGAATATGGGCCATTCAACAATAGATAATATTTCTAGTCAACTATTGTTTTTGAGAAATTTAGACAAAAAAAAGGGGCATAAGCCCCTTTAAATATTCTAAATAATTATTCTACTTTACCGAATCTACAACGGCCTTAAAAGCTTCAGGGTTGTTCATAGCTAAATCTGCTAGAGTTTTTCTGTTTAACTCAATTCCTTTAGCATTAACTTTTCCCATGAATTCTGAATAACTCATTCCATGAAGTCTAGCTCCGGCATTGATACGCTGTACCCATAATGCTCTAAAGTTTCTTTTTTTCTGTCTTCTATCTCTGTAAGCATATTGAAGACCTTTTTCAACTGCATTCTTAGCAACAGTATGAACATTTTTTCTTCTTCCGAAGTAACCTTTGGCAAGTTTTAATATTTTTTTTCTCCTTGCTTTAGCGGCTACACTATTTACTGATCTTGGCATAATTTAAATTTTTGGCTCAAAGTGACTTTCGTACTTATCTTTTTTTGACTATAAGCCTGGTTCAACATTTAATAACCGTGAAAATATTAAGCGCAAAGTTGCAACTTGATATTTTTCACATCTGATTTGCTTACCAAAGTAGCTTTAGTAAGATTTCTTTTTCTTTTTGTAGACTTCTTGGTCAAAATATGACTTTTGAAGGCATGTTTTCTTTTAATTTTTCCACTGCCAGTGAATCTAAATCTTTTCTTGGCACTGGAATTGGTTTTCATTTTAGGCATAACTGTGTTGTTGTGTTGTTATTTCTTTTTTGGGTTAATGATAATAGTCATTTTCTTTCCTTGTAATTCTGGCATTTTTTCTAAAAGGCCAAACTCTTCTAATTCTTGAGCGAATTTTAATAATAAAATTTCACCTCTGTCTTTATAAATTATAGATCGACCTTTAAAAAAAACAAAAGCCTTAAGTTTTGCTCCTTCGCTTAAAAACTTAGTAGCATGTTTCAATTTAAATTGAAAATCATGTTCATCTGTATTCGGTCCAAATCTTATTTCTTTCAAAACAACTTTTACCTGTTTTGACTTTAATTCTTTTTGCTTTCTTTTTTGTTCGTATAAAAACTTTTTGTAATCAATTATTTTACAAACTGGTGGGCTAGCATTAGGTGAGATTTCAACAAGATCTAAATCCATATCCTCTGCCATTTTAATGGCTTTGGATGTAGGATGAACACCTTGTTCAACTCCTTCTCCTACAACTCTTACTTCTGGAACTCTTATTCTTTCATTAATCCTATGCGGATCTTCCTTAATAACTCTTCCTCTATTGGGTCTTCTAGGTCTGATAATCCTCCTTTTTTTTGTTAAATAATTAAATCTTTGAAATCTAAGTCTATTTTATCATTAATGAGTTTTGCAAAATCATCAATCTTAAATTGTCCTAAATCTCCTTTACCTTGTTCCCTAACAGAGAGAAGGTTTTCTTTGGTTTCTTTCTCACCGACTATGAGCATAAACGGAATTTTATTTAGCTCTGCGTCCCTGATTTTTCTGCCTATTTTCTCAGCTCTTTGGTCTACAAGACCGCGAATATCGTAATTTTTTAGAAGTTTTAAAACTTCTTGAGCATAATCGTTAAATTGTTCACTCAATGGAAGGATAATAAATTGTTCTGGATTTAGCCAAAGAGGGAATTTCCCCCCTGTATGTTCAATTAGTAGTGCAACAAATCTTTCCATAGATCCAAATGGAGCCCTATGTATCATTACAGGTCTATGTTTTTGGTTATCAGATCCAGTATATTCTAGTTCAAACCTTTCTGGAAGATTATAGTCTACCTGGATGGTACCTAATTGCCAAGATCTATTAAGTGCATCCTTGACCATGAAATCTAGTTTTGGACCGTAAAATGCAGCTTCGCCATATTCTACTTCGGTTTTTAGTCCTTTTTCATCTGCAGCTTTTATAATAGCTTTTTCTGCTTTGTCCCAATTCTCATTACTTCCAATGTACTTTTTATCGTCTTTTGGATCTCTAAGAGATACTTGAGCGACAAAATCTTCAAATTTCAAAGCTTTGAATACATATAGTACCAAATCAATAACTTTTTTGAATTCTTCCTCTAACTGATCTGGTCTGCAAAATATATGTGCATCGTCTTGTGTAAACCCTCTAACTCTTGTAAGTCCATGGAGTTCACCACTTTGCTCATATCTATAAACAGTTCCAAATTCTGCCAATCTTAATGGAAGGTCTTTATAAGATTTAGGCGAAGCGTTGAATATTTCACAATGGTGTGGGCAATTCATAGGTTTAAGAAGAAATTCCTCACCTTCATTAGGCGTTTTTATAGATTGAAAAGAATCAGCCCCATATTTTTCATAGTGACCTGAGCAGACATAAAGATCTTTATGACCAATATGTGGTGTAGAGACCGGTAGGTATCCCGAATTTGTTTGTGCCTTTTTAAGAAAGTTCATTAATCTTTCTTTTAATTCAGTTCCTTTGGGAAGCCACAAAGGTAAGCCTAGTCCAACTTTTTCTGAAAAAGTAAAGAGCTCTAGTTCTTTACCAAGTTTTCTATGATCTCTCTGTTTTGCTTGCTCTAACTGTTCAAGATGAAGATTAAGGTCTTTCTGTTTCTCAAAAGTTATTCCATAAATTCTTGTAAGCTGTTTATTATTTTCATCTCCTCTCCAATATGCACCAGCTATATTTAGGAGTTTAACCGCTTTAATAAAACCTGTGTTTGGCAAATGGGGTCCTCTACATAAATCTGTAAATCCACCTTGAGTGTAAAAAGTAATGGTACCGTCTTGTAAATCATTTAAAAGTTCAATCTTGTAAGGATCGTTTTTTTCTTTGAAATAGTCTAAAGCATCTTTTTTAGAAATTTCTTTTCTTGTGAAAGGATTTTTCTCTCTTGCTAATTCGATTATTTTATGTTCAATTTTTTCTAAATCTTTCTCAGATATATTGTGGTTTTTAAAATCCACATCGTAGTAAAATCCATTTTCTATTGGTGGACCAATAGCTAAATTTACTCCTGGATAAAAATGTTCTAGAGCTTCAGCTAAAATATGTGCACTACTATGCCAAAGTGTAGATTTCCCCCCCTTATCTTGAAAAGTGAGTAATTTTAAATCTACATCGAATTCTAAAGACCTATTTAGGTCCCATACTTCTCCATTAACTTCAGCTGCAAGTACTTTTCTAGCCAAACCCTCGCTAATTGATTTTGCAATTTCTAAGGAGGATGTCCCCTTAGTTACTTCTTTAACTGATCCGTCTGGTAGTGTTACTTTTATCATTTCTGTTAATTACCGACGGCAAATATAAGTAAATGATTTTCTCTTTAAACTTAGTATATAAATAATTCATTACTTTGTGAAAATAAGCGCAAATAACCTTTAATCAATTCTAATGAAAAATGTATCAATTTTAATATTTATTCTTTGCTTTTCACTTTCAATATTCTCCCAAAAAAAAGATAAAGAGCCTAAGTCTGATTTAGCAAAAGTTAATTTATCAGGGTTGAAATTTAGATCTGTTGGACCGTCTTTAACAGCTGGTAGAATTGCAGATATTGCTGTAGATTCAGAAAATCCTAAAGTTTATTATGTAGCAGTAGCTTCTGGTGGAGTCTGGAAGACTACCAATAGTGGCAATACTTTTGATCCTATTTTTGACAATCAATCGTCTTATAGTATTGGATGTGTTACTATTGATCCAAATAACCATAATATAATTTGGGTTGGAACAGGCGAAAATAACAACCAAAGAAGTGTAGCTTATGGGGATGGAGTCTATAAAAGTTTAGATGGTGGTAAAAGCTGGAAGAATATGGGTTTAAAAGAATCAGAACATATTGGAATGGTAGAAGTGGATCCGAATAATTCTAAGAAAATTTTTGTAGCTGCCTATGGTCCACTTTGGAAAGAAGGTGGTCAAAGAGGTTTGTATTGTTCTGATAATTCTGGAAAAGATTGGAATTTGATTTTGAAAACTGATGAACATACAGGAATTAACGAAGTACATATAGATCCTAGAAACTCCAATATAGTTTACGCTACTGCACATCAGAGAAGAAGGCACGTATTTACTTATGTAGGTGGAGGCCCAGGGTCTAAAATTTATAAATCTAACGACGGAGGAAAGAATTGGAGAGAACTAAAAAGTGGATTGCCTTCTGCTATCAAAGGAAGAATTGGAATGGATATATCTCCTTCAAATCCAGATTATTTGTATGCTTTAGTAGAAGCCGAGAACGACGAGCAAGGTCTTTATTTTTCTAATAATAGGGGAGAAAGCTGGAAAAAAGTAAATAAATATGTAACAAGTGGTAACTATTACCAAGAGGTTTTCTGTGACCCAATAGATTCTAAAAAAGTTTTCTTCATGGATACATGGTTACACTATACCAACGATGCAGGTAAATCAGTAGTTAAAACTGGGGAAAAAAGTAAACATGTGGATAACCATTGTATTTGGATTAACCCTAAGGACACTGACCATTGGATAGTAGGATGCGACGGTGGGATATATGAAACTTGGGACCATGCGAAAAATTGGCATTTCAAACCTAATTTGCCAATAACTCAATTTTATAAAGTTGCTGTAGATAACGATTTCCCATTTTATAATATTTATGGTGGAACACAAGATAATAATAGTTTAGGTGGTCCATCAAGAACAATTACCAACCATGGAATAATGAATTCAGACTGGTATATTACCAATGGTGGAGATGGTTTTGAGAGTGCTGTAGATCCTGAAAATCCAAATATAGTTTATGCGCAGTCCCAGTATGGATGGTTGGTTAGGTACGATCGATTATCGGGCGAGAAAGTAGGTATAAAGCCAATGGCTGATAAAGATATGGATGCACTGCGTTGGAATTGGGATGCACCTTTAATTATTAGTCCGCATAACCATAAGAGATTATATTTTGCAGCAAATCAACTTTTTAGAAGTGACAATATGGGAGACGAATGGAAATGTATTAGCCCAGATATGTCCAGAGGAATTGACAGAAATCAAGTTGAAGTAATGGGTAGAATCCAAAGCTCAGATGCTGTTATGAAAAACAAATCAACTACCATGTATGGAAATATTGTAGCATTAGATGAATCTAGTTTACAAGAAAATTTATTGTATGTAGGAACAGATGATGGATTGATTCATGTCAGTGAAAACGCAGGTGAAAAATGGTCTAAATACGATAGTTTTAAAGGGATTCCACCAAATACATATGTAAACTCTTTGGTAACTTCTCAACATAATCCAAACAGAGTATATGCAATTTTTAATAACCATAAAAAAGGAGATTTTAATCCATATTTAATGGTTTCAAATGACAAAGGTGAATCTTGGAAATCAATTGTTTCAAATCTTCCTAAGCGAGGTTCTCTTTACGATATAGCGGAAGATCATTTAGATGAGAATTTACTATTTGTAGGTACAGAATTTGGTGTTTACTTTACTTACAATTCTGGAAAAGAATGGAAGCAATTAAAAAATGGACTTCCTACCATTGCTGTAAGAGATTTAGAGATTCAAAAAAGAGAAAACGATTTGGTTTTAGCAACATTTGGAAGAAGTTTTTATGTTTTAGATGATTATTCTTCTTTAAGACAATTGAATCAAAAAATTAAAACATCCGCCCATATTTTTCCTGTAAAAAAATCTCTTATGTATATTGATTCCAGACCTTTAGGTAATAGGGGGAAAGGCTCTCAAGGAGAATCTCATTATACTGCCAAAAACCCTCCATTAGGAGTGGTTATAAAATATTTCTTTAACGATACTTTAAAAACTCAAAAGCAAATTAGACAAGAACAAGAAAAGAAGAAAATTAAGTCCAATGAAAATATTAAATACCCTTCTTTAGATGAGCTAAAGATAGAGGACAAGGAAACGAAACCTTATTTACTTTTCACCATATACGATACTGATGGTAATGAAATAAGAAAGATGGTAGAGTCTGCCAAAATTGGCTTGAATGAATTGGTTTGGAATTTTCGTTTAACACCACAGTCAAATATTTCATTAAAAACATCTCTACCTGGGAGATATTCCGAAGCTAATAATGGTCCTTTATCTCTGCCAGGAAATTATTTTGTTTCTATGCACAAAGTAGTAAATGGTAAGGCTACTTTAATGGTGGATAAAACACCATTTGAATGTTCTTGGTTAAACGAATTGTCAACTCCTGCAGTAAATAAAGAAGATTTGTTAGCATTTCAAGTGAAAGTAGATAGATTAAGAAAGGCTGTTGACGCTTCTGGAGAAGTTATTGAAGAAGATCAAAAAAGATTAAATTTTATTAAAGCTGCAATTAAATCATATCCCAACTTAGATATTAAGCTATTAGAAACTATATCTAGCTTGGAAGATTCAATGGATGCAATAAAAATTATTCTCTATGGAGATGCTTCCCTAAGTAGAAGAGATATTGAACAAAAAGAATCTGTAGCTTCTAAAGTTGGAATAATAATTTGGAATATGTGGAGAAGTAGATCCAATTCTACAATTACTAATAAAAAGTTATACCAAATAGCATCTAATGACTTTGAAGAACTTACAATTAAAATTCAAGACTTAGATAATTCTTTGAAAGAAATTGAAAAATATTTAGAAAAGAACGAAGTTCCATTTACACCCGGAAGAGGGTTGATTTTAAACTGGAAAAGAGACTAACTTGATTTTTTTAATATTTATAACAAAAATAAATTGTGAATTATTTTAAATTAATAGCAACACTCCTTCTTTTCTCTGGATGCGTTGTTGACGAAATATAAGGTCAAAGAGTATTAACAACAAAAGTTACAATAGAAATTATATTTTAAAACCCTGTTTTAGAATAATTATTGTATTTTTTTGGATCAAACTCGTACAATATAGCTTTTCTCCCTCTTGAATTCCTTTGTACTTTTTTAACCTCTCTTAAGAAATCCATTTCTAAAATTCTTCTTCTAAAATTTCTTTTATCAAACTTTTTAGATAAAAATGAACCATACAATCCTTCTAATTCTTTCATTGTGAATTGATCAGGTAACAAGTTTTTTCCAAGAGGACGATATTTCATTCTCCTTTTGATTCTTTTAAGGCCCATGTCAATCATCTCGTTATGATCGAAGGCTAATTCTGGATTTGTTTCTAAATTGATAAATTTGGCATTATTTTCAATATTTAGTACCACACTATCTTTTTCTAAATTAATAAGTCCATAAAAGGATATATCTATAATTCTACCTTCTGGATGCCTATAAACTTTTCCAAATGCATTTAATTGTTCCATATAGATTTTATCGTTTCCTATATTTTCTTTAAGTATTTCAGAACAAACATCTTCTAGTGATTGATCAGATTTCATTATTTTATTTGGAAGTGTCAAAGCATTTTTAAATGGTTGCTTTTTATTTACAACAGTTAAAATCTTTTTTTCACCACCATCATAACAAAATAAACTTATGCTTACAGAAACTCCAATATTACTAAAGTCAGTTAAATTTTTCATTTTAATAAGTGTATATAAAACACTAAGGTAGTTAATTTATAACTCCAGAACCAATTAGTTCATCATTTTTATACCAGCTTATGAATTGTCCAGGAGTTATTCCTCTTTGGGATTCTTGAAAAGAAACTTTTAAACCAAATTCATTTATTGTTATTGTACAAGGGGTTAATTTTTGTCTGTATCTAATTCTTGAATTATAATCAGTAGGATTATCAAAATCAATTTTTAAATCTTCTCGAACCCAATGAATATTTTCCTTGCTTACAGTTAGTCCATCTCTATACAATCCAGGATGATCTTCTCCTTGACCAACATATATAATATTCTCTTTTACATTAGTTCCAATAATAAAAAGAGGTAGGGGGAAACCACCAATATTTAATCCCTTTCTTTGTCCTATTGTATAGTAATGAGCGCCGTTATGATCACCTACTACTTTACCGATTGAACTCGAGTAACTAAAACCTTCAAATTTATTAGAAATGTTTTCTTTAAGGTACATCGAATTTTCAGCATTAATTTCTACAACTTTCCCTGTTTTTGGTTTTAAAAATTGTTGTAAAAAAGTAGGTAATTTTACTTTTCCTATAAAACAAAGTCCTTGAGAGTCCTTTTTTTCTGCAGTATTTAATCCGATTTCTTTGGCTAGTTTTCTTACTTCACTTTTTTGCATATCTCCAATAGGAAAAAGGGATTTGCTTAATTGGTATTGATTTACCTGACATAAAAAATAACTTTGGTCTTTGGTAGCGTCTTTTCCAGCTAATAGTCTTTGAATTTTATTTCCGTCAATAGTTATTTCTTCTTTTCGACAATAGTGACCAGTTGCTACAAAATCTGCCCCAAGTTCAATTGCTTTTTTTAAAAACAAATCAAATTTTATTTCTCTGTTGCAAAGAATATCAGGATTTGGAGTTCTTCCATTTTGGTATTCTTTAAACATGTAGTCTACTATTCTCTCTTTATACTCTTTACTGAAATCAATTACTTGAAATGGAATTTCTAAAATTTCAGCGACTTGTAATGCATCGTTACTATCTTCAATCCATGGACAATCTTCATCAATTATCACTGACTCATCATTCCAATTCCTCATGAATAGTCCAATAACATTATATCCTTTATTTTTTAGAATATAAGCAGCTACGCTAGAATCAACACCCCCAGAAAGACCTACAACTACAGTTTTCATTTTTCAAAAGTAAACAGAATTCATCTTTTGTCCTAACATTGAATTTTTTGATAAATTAAATTTATCTTTATTGTCTATAAATTCACGATGAATTCTAAATTCCCAAACTTATTAAAGCCACTTGACTTAGGATTTACATCCTTGAGAAATAGAGTTTTGATGGGCTCAATGCATACAGGCTTAGAAGAAGTCAAAAATGGTTACACTAGAATGGCTGCATATTTTGAAGCTAGAGCAAAAGGTGGTGTTGGATTAATTGTTACAGGAGGAATTTCCCCTAACTTTCGAGGATGGGTAGCGCCATTTTCAAGCAAATTGACTTCCAAGAGAACTGCTAGAAAACATAGATTAGTAACCAATGCAGTTCACAAATACGATACTAAAATATGTATGCAAATATTACATTCTGGTAGATATGGATACCATCCTTTCAATGTCTCTGCAAGCAGTATTAAATCTCCAATTTCAAAGTTTAAAACAAAAGCTCTTTCTGAAAGTGCTATTCAATCTACAATTAATGACTTTGTAAGATGTTCTAAACTTGCAAAGTATGCTGGTTATGACGGAGTTGAGATTATGGGCTCTGAAGGTTATTTAATAAACCAATTTATTGTTAAAAGAACCAATCGAAGAAATGATAAATGGGGAGGTGATTATATAAACAGAATTAAATTTCCTCTGGAAATAGTTAAAAGAATTAGACTAGAAGTTGGCAAAGAATTTATTATTATTTTTAGACTATCAATGCTTGATCTCGTTGAAGGTGGAAGTTCTTGGGATGAAGTTGTCCATTTAGCCAAAGAACTAGAAAAAACAGGAGTCAATATAATTAACACTGGAATTGGCTGGCATGAGTCAAGAATTCCAACCATAGCAACTATGGTTCCTAGAGCTGCTTTTAGCTGGGTTACAAAGAGAATGATGGGGGAGGTGAATATTCCACTAATTACCACCAATAGAATTAATACACCCGAAATTGCAGAAAAAATACTATCTGATGGGCATGCTGATATGGTTTCTATGGCCAGACCATTTTTGGCTGATCCAGAATTTGTCAATAAAGCAATGTCTAATAAACCTGAAGAAATTAATACTTGTATTGGATGTAACCAAGCTTGCTTAGACCATGCTTTTAAAGGGAAAGTTGCAAGTTGTTTGGTTAACCCATTGGCTTGTCATGAAACAGAAATTATTTTAAATAACACTTTAAAAATAAAATCTATTGTTGTAGTAGGTGGAGGACCTGCAGGTCTTTCCTACGCAACAACTGCAGCTCAAAGAGGACATAAAGTTACTTTGATAGAGAAATCAAATTCTATAGGTGGCCAATTCAATATGGCAAAAAAAATACCTGGTAAAGAAGAATTTTATGAAACTTTAAGATACTATCAGGTAATGCTCAAGAAATATAAAGTGGATGTAAAATTAAATACACTTTTTGAGCCTGTTATGGCAGATAAATACGATAATGTTATTCTTGCAACTGGAATAATTCCAAGGAAACCTAAAATTAAAGGCATTGACCATCCAAAAGTAGTAAGCTATATAGATGTATTAAAAAATAAAGTTAATGTTGGTTCCTCAGTAGCTTTAATTGGCGCTGGTGGTATTGGTTTCGATGTAGCAGAATACCTTTCTCATAAAGGAGAGTCAACCTCAATTAGTACTTCTTCTTTTATGAAAGAGTGGGGAGTAGATATGAGTTTTCTAGCTAGAGCAGGGATCGAAGGAATGAAGCCTTCTTTATCAAAAACAGATAGGAAAATTTATTTGTTACAACGAAAAAATGGTAAAGTAGGTGCTGGATTAGGTAAAACTACAGGGTGGATTCACAGATTTACTCTTAGAAATAAAGATGTGAAAATGATAAATAATGTTACATATACTAAAATTGATGATAAGGGCCTTCATTTCACAAGAAATCAAAAAGAAGTTATTTTAGAGGTTGATCATATAGTTATTTGTGCAGGACAATTAAGCAATAATTCAATTTTCGAGTCCTGTAAGCTTGTAAATCTAAATACCGAAATAATTGGTGGAGCTTTTCATGCTTCAGAATTAGATGCTAAAAAAGCAATTGATCAAGCTGTGAGAAGTGCAGCTAAAGTTTAAAACAATCCGTATCTTAAAATACTAAACAGCGCTCTAAAGCCATCTCGCCATCTTATCTTCTTGCCTTCGTCTACAGTTCTTGGATTGTAGTTAATAGGTATTTCTTTCCATCTTAGATTTTTGTTTTTAGCAAGTTTTGCAGTTACCTCTGGGTCAAATGCAAACCTATTTTCCTTTAAGTCTAATTTTTTGAAAATCTCTGTTGGTATTAGCTTGTAACAAGTCTGCATATCGGTCAACTTTACTCCAAAACAAAAATTCCCTAATGCAGTTAACAGTTTGTTTGCTATTCTATTTAGAATAGATTCTTTTTTCTTTTTTTTGCTGTTAATAAATCTTGAGCCATAAACAATATCTGCCTTGTTATTTAAAACAGGATCAAGTAAATCATTTATTTCTTCTGGGTTTAGTTCTAAATCTGCATCTTGAATAATACAATAATCTCCACTAACTATTTTAAGTGCTTCTTTTATAGATCCACCTTTTCCAACATTGAAATCATTTTCTATAAAAGTTATACTTAAAGATTTATTTTCCTTAATAAACCTTAAAATTTCTTTTTTACTATTGTCTTTTGAAAAATCATTGATTACAATTATTTCTTTTCTAATATCATTTTTAATAACTAAATTATTTACTGTATCTAATAATTTATAAATAGTAAGTGATTCGTTAAAAACAGGTATAATTATAGAAAGAGATTTAATCAAATTGAGATTTATTAGTATCTGATATTTAATTTTTGATAAATAAAATGCATTAACCAGGCGGGACCAATTAATAAAAACTGAACATCTTTAAGAAAAGAAGGTTTCTTTCCTTCTATTTTGTGCCCTATAAATTGAATAATCCATGAAAATACAAATATTGATACTGAAATTATCCATAAGGAAATATCTAGATTATCCGTAAGTATTTTATTTTCTATCCAATTAGTTAAGAAAAGACATAGTATCGAAAATATAACCATTCCAATACTTAATTTAGGTGATAGCATGAAATAATATATGAAAACAAAGAAAATAGATATAGTAGCCCAGTTAATATATTTATAGTTTTCAATGCTTAGATTTTCTAATGGTCCTAAAGGAATACACCATACTAAAGCTACAATGCTAAAGAATATTGAAGGAACACAAAGCCAATGAATTAATTTGTTGGTTTTATTTTGGTGGCTTTCCCCGTATTCATTTATTAATTTTTCAATGTTTCTCATGGTATGAAATAGTTAATTACATAGTCTTTTGGTAAAGATTTAAATACTAACTTAATAGTAAACCAGTAATTAAATTTATAAAAAATTAATAGACTAATTTCCTTTAGAAAAGTTAATTGGTAACAACAATTTTTTCAGTATATATTTTATCTTTTGTTTTTAATTGAATAAAATAAACGTTTTTAGATAAGTTGCTTACATCAATAGTTTCTTTGAACTGACCCAAAAAATCCTTTCTGTCATTAAAATATACCACTTGCCCCAAAGAATTAATCATAGTTATCTCAATATCTTGTCTTGAACTTAATAAAAAGACCAATTCAAACTGATTATTTGCTGGATTTGGATAAACCTCTAGTTGGTAATCGTCTTGCTGATAGGTGTATAAATCAGAAAGAATTTGACAAGATCCAATATTTAAGTAAAGTTTATAAACGCCATTTGATGGATTATAAATAATGCTATCGTTGGATATGGGTTGTCCGTTAGCATACCATTGATATTGAATCTCTTCTGTTGCTCCAACAATATTAGAAATTAAATTATCTCCTGAATTTTCAATAGTGACATCAATTGCTTGATCACAAGTAGTGAAATATGCTTTAAAATTATAATTAGAATTTAGATTTGCTCCCAATATTTCAGCTTGTTCAAGGTTAGCAGTTGTAATTGGATTATTATCCCAGTGAGAAAAAGTGAATCCAGAATCTGGCATTGCTATAATATTTACTGGACAACCACCATGGTATACACCATTCCATGGATAATCTTCTGGTGTAATTGTACTAATATTTATTTTTCCAGAGCTAGAAGGGTATACATCTAATTGAATATTTTTTTCTCCCTGAAGATTTAACGATTGATTTATATGATTTCTAGCAGTATTTATTCTAGCGGTATTATAGTTTGAAATATTTGCCAATGCATTGTTCCACTGAGAAAATGAATTTAAGCCACTTCCCTGACTTGCCCACAAATTTATGTGGTCAGGAATGGCCGAAGAAATTTTGTTTTTTAATTCATTAGAAACTTGGTTGAAATTACTTGGTTGAAAAATCGTATTAATTAAGTCATCGTATCTATTGGCAAATTCACATTTAAAATCATTATTTGACAATACTCGATTAAATATTTGAGAATGTTCGTTACTAACTGCTGGGAATCTAGCGTAGTTTAAATAATTATCATAAATATTTTGTCCAAAATAGCCAAGCGATGCATCAGTATCATATAATACATACCTCCATTTTCCACCAGTAGTGTCTGGTCTCCAAATTTTCACATTATTTAATCCCCATGCAATCCCCATCCAATCCATATTTTGAATATAAGTTTGGGTTATGAAATAATCTATGTAGTTAGCTTTGTCAAATCTTGATTCAAAAAGTGTAACAAATGAAGAATCATTTATACTGGTATTCATTATTAAATTGTAGGATATCATAAAATGATCACTGGTTCCAACTAATGCACTGTCTCGATTTAAAAGATCTACTTTATCGCTACTTATTCCATGGTTACTTTCCAAATAATGTTCGTCAATTTTTTCTCTTATTCCGTATAGTCCCCAATATTCGCCATTTAGATACACTATTGAAGGTTCGTATCCCATACGGTCAATGTTTGTTGTTTTAACAACTCTTGAAATAATTCCATCTTGGATTCTGTCGTTCCATCCATGTTGTCCACCATTTCTTAAATTAAAATTATTGAATTTAGAAATGTTTGATTTTCCTGATATTAATGGATATTCAATACTTCCTTTATATATTGATTTAGAGTCTATTCGAAATGATTTTTGTGGTTCTGCTCTTGACCATCCTCCATGAATCTCTAAGTCAATTTGACTTTCAAATTGTTTTACTCTGTTTTCATCAAAGAATTCTAGTCTAGAAAATTTTGACCATGGCTCCCAAAAGTTGCTCCCAAAATGTGGGTAATTATTGACATCTGCATTTGGCCCCATAACATAAATCCCAGTATTCCAATCCCATAAATTGTCATAATCTGTAATTATCGAAAAAACTGGTAGACTGTGGTTTAATTCGTTGATAATAAAGGTTCTATCAGAAACCTCGCTTGGAATATAATTGGAATTGGCAAATGCTCTAGCACTAAAAACTGTTGTTGAATTAAAAGACAATGGTGAATTGTAAATTGGATCATTTTCATCTGGCAAATCTCCATTAGTTGTATATCGTACAATATTTACAGAATTATCTACTGAGACGTTTACCAAATTAGTGTACCATCCTGATGGTGGATTTAGTGTCGGCTTTTCTAAGATTCCAGCGTAACAAGTATTGTTATTATTGGAAAGGCTTGGGGATGGACTATCAAAATAACACCAATTATTACTTTGATCTGGCAATCTTCCATAGGTTAGCCCATTAAATAAATCGTTTGGAACAGAAATACTATCTGAGATAGCTCCTGAATTATTACTTATAATAATAGCTTCTCCATTAGAAAGCTTGAAATTAGTATGCATGTTGATTGTAGGTGGTACTAACCAATTTGGCAGAGTCTGATAAGTTGTGTTTGAGCTAATAATCCCAGCTGACAGGTAGAAATTGCTACTTAAGTCTGAGGATGTATAACTTGAATTATGTACTTGAATTGCTAATAAATTATTGCCCTGAACCAAAAGATCAGATACATCTTCAAAATTGAACAATTTTTCTTCAGGGATTCCTCCAGAATATAAAACCGCTTCGTGGTTGTTATTTGTTATTGTATTAAAACTTGGAAAATAGGTATTGAAATTATTAGATCTCATAATCTCTATTCCATTTAGATAGGCAATAAACCCATCGTCATAATCAGCATGAAAAAGAAGATGAGAAATGTCATTTACATCTTGAATGTCAAAGGTTTTTCTTAAGTAAATTGAAATAGTATTGGAGGCTATAATCGTATTGTCGTCGTTATCTCCGTAACCAAAACCACCTTGAGCAGTTAACCAAGATTGGTCATTAAAATTATTAGTATTCCAGTTGTCTGAAATAGAGGAACTTCCAAGAGAATATTTCCAATCTTCCTCGGCTTTAACAATTGATTCCCAATGATTAGGATAAAGTGAAGAAGATTTTCCAGATGCACAAATAACTAACTTTTCATTTGGAGAAATTAAATAATTAGGAAATTGCCATTTATCTAAATCATTTAGCTTGTCACTTAAATAAAAATTATTAAGATCAATGGAAGTGTTCAGATTATTGGTGATTTCTATCCAATCGGTATTTTCATCATATTCATCTATGTAACCTTTGTGTGCACTTATTTCATTAATTACTACTTGACTAGTAAAATTTAAAGGCAGTATTGAAAGTAAAAAAATTAAGGGTTTACTCAGTAAATCTTTTAAGATCATCCATAAAAATATACATAATTATACAACTTTTTTCATGTTTGTCATAGATTCTCTTAAATTTTTACCTATTATTTCAATAGGATGTTTTCTTATCAACTCATATACAAGAATAAGTTCTTGATTATCTATTGCAGTTTTTCTATTAAAATTATCTCCGATTATATTTTTGGAGACCTTTCTGAAAAAATTTTCCAACAGAGCTATTCACGCATGATCAAATAAATAACATCCATATTCTGCCAAATTCTTTAAACATTTTATTTTACTATTTTGTATCCGTTGTTTTTTAAATAACCTATAAAATCGGAATAATTTTCTTTATTTATTTCTTTTCCATTAGATTTAAAATAGGAATCAAAAATTAATGAACTAAAAT
>CAJIYZ010000114.1 GCA_905181675.1 Bacteroidetes bacterium MED-G20 | reverse complement strand
GGTATTGGTGAATTTGCAAAATTAGAGGATGTTAAAATGAATCATTTTGAAAACATCTTTGCTACCAATGTTTTTGGTCTTACTATGCTAACTCAAGAAGTAGTTAAGTTTTTCAAAACTCAGCAGCATGGCACAGTTATAAATATTGGCTCTAGTGCTGCAACAAGTGGTTTTCCCTCTGGTTCTGTTTATTGCGCCTCAAAATTTGCATTAAGGGGATTGACAGAATGTTGGAGACACGAGCTTAGAAAAGATAATATTAGAGTTGTTTTAGTAAACCCAAGTGAGGTTCCTACAGCTTTTAATAACAAAGAAAGACTTGAAAGAGATGGTCAAGAGAATAAATTAAGTTCAAAAGAAATATCCCATGCTATAGTTTCTGCAATAAATATGGATAAAAGAGGTTTTATTCCTGAGTTAAATGTATGGGCTACCAACCCATTTTAGTCTTTTCTAAAGGATGGTGGTCAAGTATGCTTTGTTTTAGATAATTTTTATCTAGATGTGTGTATATTTCTGTTGTTGTAATTGATTGATGACCCAACATTTCCTGAACAGCCCTTAAATCTGCTCCTCCTTCAACCAAATGTGTTGCAAAAGAATGTCTCAGAGTATGAGGAGAAACATTTTTTTTAATACCAGCCATTTCAGTGAGTTTTTTTATGATTTTAAAGATCATTACTCTAGATAGTTTTTTGCCATTTTTATTAATAAAAACATGATCAATAAATTCATTGCTAAGTTTTTGATGAATTCTAACCTCTTCTAAATATACTTTTAAATGTTTGGAAGCAACTTTTCCCAATGGAATAAGCCTTTCCTTATTCCCTTTGCCAATAACTCTTATAAATCCTTCCTTCCAATATATTTCTGAAATTTTCAGTTCAATTAGTTCTGTTACTCTTAATCCACACCCATAAAGCACTTCAATAATTGCCAAATTTCTTTCCCCTTCAGATTTAGATCGGTCAATCTGTTGTACTAACTCATCTACTTCATTTATAGTTAAAAATTCAGGAAGTTTTTTTCCTGTTTTCGGGTTTTCTAATAAATCCGATGGGTTTTCAACAACAATTTTTTCTAAAATCAAATATTTAAAAAAAGATCTTATGCTGGAAATCACTCTCGATTGTGACCGTGCATTAATTTTTTGTTTATTTAAAAACGCCAAATAGTTTTGAAAGTCTTCATAGGATAGTTCATTTATTTTCTTAGTAAATTGATCGTTATTAAAAAACTCATTGAGTTTAATAATGTCTCTACAATAGGCATCTACAGTATTATTAGAAAGTGATTTTTCTATTTGTAGATAATTTTTAAATCCTCTTATATAAATGTTCCAAGACATTTCACAAAAATAGTTATAATAATTTCTTTAACTTATTTTAAAATAATACTTGCTATTATAATGTTTTTTCTATTTTTGCCCAGCTTACGGAGAGTTGGCAGAGTGGTCGAATGCGGTAGTCTTGAAAACTATTGTGCAGCAATGTACCGGGGGTTCGAATCCCTCACTCTCCGCTTTTTAAAATTAAACCTCGATTTTCGGGGTTTTTTTTTGTCAAAAATTATTGCTAAATTTTCTTTTAACTCTAAAATCTTATAAAACAACCATGAAAAAAAGAAATTTTTGGTTTAGAATTGTAATTGTAGTAATTCCTGTTTTTATTATTTTATATACTTTTAATTCATTTTCAAAAAGTGCTATTATTGGTGAGAAAGCACCTGAATTCAATCTCGAATTAGTTAGTGGCGAAAACTATTCACTTTCCAGTTCCAAAGGAAATTATGTGCTATTATATTTTTGGGGTTCTTGGTGTGGGCCATGCCTTAGGAATGCTCCAGAATTAGTAGCTATTAGTGAAAACTATAAATCAACGATTTTTGATAAGGAATCTAAGCTTAGTATTGTTACAGTTGCACTAGAGAAAAAAGGAAAGAAATGGAAAAGAGTTGTAGATAAGTTTGGTTTTGATTGGGAATTTCAAGTGGTCCAGTACCATAAAATGGTTTTGAACTCCTCTGTTGCTAATAAATATGGTGTTTTAGAAATTCCTTCAAAATTCTTGATTGACCCCAAAGGAAATATCGTTCTTTCAAAAACTTCTTTTTTAGAAATACAGAAATATTTGGAGAAAAGAAAAATTAAAATGTAATTACCAGTATTGTATTTAGCTAATTGCAAGTTATTTGTATAATTTCATACTTTTACAAACATGCAAAAACCTTCTATACCCAAAGGAACTAGAGATTTTTCACCCTCTGAAATAAGAAGGCGGAACTTTATTTTTGATATTGTAAAAGTGAAGTTTGAAAAATTTGGGTTTTCTCCAATCGAAACCCCTTCAATGGAAAAGCTGTCTACCCTTACTGGAAAATATGGCAGTGAAGGAGATCAACTACTTTTTAAAGTTTTAAAAAGAGGCGCAAAGTTTGAAAAAGCTTTTGCAGAATCAGATGTTGAAAGTCTAAAGGACCATAATTTTTCAGATGAGGCACTAAGATATGATTTAACAGTTCCATTTGCTAGATATATAGTTCAACATCAAAACGATATTTTTTTCCCATTTAAAAGATACCAAATCCAACCAGTATGGAGAGCAGATAGGCCTCAAAAGGGAAGGTATCGTGAATTTTATCAATGTGACGCAGATATCGTTGGTTCTGAATCATTGGTTTCTGAGGTTGAGCTAGTTTCTCTAATTCAGGAAATTTTAAATGAATTAAGTCTCAGCAATCACACCATAATGATTAACAACAGGAAAATTCTGGCGGCACTAATTGCCTCTTGCAATGCAACAGATTTTTTCTCTTCAATTACTGTAATAATTGATAAAGTTGATAAAATAGGAATTGATAAAGTAGTTCAAGAGCTAAAAACAAATATACCCAACAATGAAATTGCAAAATTATTCCAAGAATTATTTAAGCTTTCAGATTCTCAAAATGATATTCTTAATTGGTTAGAAAACAAACTCCTAAACAGTGAGTTGGGTCGAAAGGGAATACAAGAATTGAAGTACGTTGTTGAAAGTTGTAATATTTTGGGAGTTAATAACCTTAAAATAAACCTTTCATTAGCTAGGGGACTAGACTACTACACAGGCTCAATATTTGAAGTAGTTTTAAATGATAATTCAATGGGAAGTATTGTCGGTGGAGGTCGTTACGATAATTTGACAGAAGTTTTTGGTCAAAAAAACTTATCTGGTGTTGGAGTTTCTTTTGGAGCGGAGAGAATCTATGATTTAATGAAAGATTTAAACCTTTTCCCCGATAATTTAGATAAGCCTTCCAAATTCATGATCGTAGATCAGTCAGAATCTACTATTAATGGTCTTCAGTTGTTAAATTTCTTAAGATCCAAAAATGTAGAATGTATACTTTATCCAGATAATCACAAGTTGAAAAAGCAACTTAAATATGCTCACTCCAATAAGATACCTTTTGTTGTTTTTATAAAAGAGAATTTTGCTGTTGAGATGAAAGTAGAGTTGAAAAATATGGATTCTGGGGAGCAGAATAATTCTTTATTAAAGGATATTATCTAGAAAAATGAAAGAATTAGAATTTACTATATCACCAACCAAACTCACTCTTAGTGATGTAAAAAAAATACTTCTTGAAAAGCTTAAATTAAAACTTTCCAAAGAGTCTATTGAAAGAATTAATAAAAATAGAAAATACCTAGACAAGAAGCTGATAAGTAACGATCATGTTTTTTATGGTATTAATACAGGTTTTGGGTCTTTGTGCGATAAGAAGATATCTGAAGAAGATTTAAAGAAATTGCAAGTGAATTTAGTAAGGTCCCATGCTTGTGGTACTGGTGAAGAAATAAATTCAACTATCGTAAAATTAATGATTTTAATAAAAATCAATGCTCTTTCTTTAGGTTATTCAGGAGTTCATTTAAAAACAGTTGAGAAATTAATTTTTCTTTTTAACAACGATATTCTTCCAGTTATTTTTGAATCAGGATCCTTAGGTGCTTCTGGTGACTTAGCTCCTCTTGCTCACCTATCTTTAACACTCATTGGTGAAGGTGAAGTCAATTTTAAAGGACATAAGATGGCTTCTAAGGAAGTTTTTGATTCTTTTGGCGAATCTGCTTTAGAATTAGATTCAAAAGAAGGATTAGCGCTTTTAAATGGCACACAGTTTATGAGCGCCCATGCAACATATGCTTATTTGAAACTAGATTCTTTATTTAAATGGATTCATAAAATATCTGCACTCTCAATAGATGCTTTTAATTGTAGATTGTCTCCATTTGATTCCAAACCACATGCTTTAAGAGGTTTCAAAGGGCAAAGTCATTGTGCTAATCAAATTTTAGATTTATTGAATGAAAGTGATTTACTGAAAATTGACAACAAATCTGTTCAAGATCCTTATTCTTTTCGCTGTATCCCTCAGGTTCATGGAGCATGTTTGGATGTTTTAAAAGATTTTGAACTTAAAACTACTATTGAAATTAACGCAGTTACAGATAATCCTATTGTTTTTGATCAAGAAGATGAAATAATTTCTGCAGGCAATTTTCATGGACAACCTATTGCAATGGCGATGGACTTTATGGCAATTGCAGCAGCAGAACTTGGTAGTATTTCAGAAAGAAGAATCTACAAACTAATTTCTGGTACAAGAGGTCTTCCTGCATTTCTTATCGAAAACCCTGGGCTTAACTCAGGATTTATGATTTCTCAATATACTGCTGCTAGTCTAGTAAGTAAGAATAAAATTTTCTCGCACCCTGCATCTGTAGATAGTATTGAATCTTCTAACGGTCAAGAGGACCACGTTTCTATGGGCTCAATTTCAGGGGTTAAATTGGTTGAGGTTGTTAAAAATATTCATAGAATATTAAGCATTGAAATAATGACTGCTGCACAAGCAATGGAATTTAGAAGACCAAGAAAATCTTCACCAGAAATAGAGCAAATGCTTTCTAATTTTAGAACTAAAGTACCTTATATCAATAAAGATGAAGTGATGTATATTCTTATGAGTAAATCTGAAGATTTTATTTCCGAAGAATTTTAATTATTTACCTTTTATTTCCGAAAATGTTTTTCTTTTAAGAAAAAAATAATTCCAAATTGCAGATTTATTTGTGTATCCTTTTAAATCATGAAAATTTAATTTTGAATATTGTTTTCTTTTAAAATTCAATTCCCCAATACTTATTATATAGCTAAAATGGGCTTTTACAATAGACAAACATCCCTTTAAATCCCCGGAAAGCAGTAATTTTAATCCAGAAATTTGGTCTAGAAAAATTCTTATTACTATAAACAATAATAAAGGTATTTTACCCTTAAAATTCTTGTGAATCATCCATAAATTATTTCTGTAATTCAAGTAAGTTTTTTTTGGTGAGCTATATTCTAAAGTTCCTCCACCATAATGATAAACATTGGACTCGCTTGTGTAAAATATATGTTTCCCTAAATTTTTTAATCTCCAACATAAGTCAATTTCCTCCATATGAGCAAAAAAATCTTTGTCAAAACCTCCAACAACATTGAAGTCCTTGGATTTAATTGCCATACAGGCTCCAGATGCCCAGAATATTTCTGAATAGGTGTTGTATTGTTTTTCATCTAACTCTACATGGTTAAAAACTCTTCCTCTGCAAAAAGGGTAGGCTAGTAGGTCAATAAAACCTCCAGCTGCACCAGCATATTCAAAATAATCTTTATTGGTGAGTGATAATATTTTGGGTTGAATAGCTGAAATACTATTATTATTTTTCAGGACTTCTATAAGTGGTGGGATCCAGTTTTTAGTTACTTCTATATCTGAATTGACAATAACAAAGTATTCTGCATTAATTTGCTTTAATCCCTCATTATATCCTCCGGCAAATCCTAGATTTTTTTCTAAAGAGATGGTTCTAATTTCTAAATGATTATTTTTCAAATAAGTTAGAGAATCGTCTATAGATCCGTTGTCTATTACATAAATTTCAGCATCTTTTACAGAGTGAGTTATGAAATTTGGTATGAACTTTTTAAGCCAACTAACTCCATTATAGTTTAATATGACAACTGCAGTTTCTATGTCTTAAGGGTTTGCAAAGAAGGTATTACTATTACTTCCCCATTGGCTATCATTAGGGTTTTGCATATTGTCCACACTTCTTCCAGGTGTATTTCTTCTGTGTAAATCTGTTTTCCAATTTCTATTAAAATACTCTCCTTGAAGAGTAGAATGAAGCGTAGTGTATTCGTTAGAACCTAAATCAGGCATGTAAAATATAAATCTTTTGTTATTAAACTTCCCGATTTTATAATAGTGCCATATTTGATATGGGTACGCACTTGGTTCGTTGGGTCTATCTGTAATTGTATTAGGTGGACCATATTTAAGAAATGTTCTTCCCATATCAGTTTCATAACCTCTTCTAACTTTGGTAGAAAAAAGTTGATCGCTTTTGCTCACCTCTGCCTTATATTTCATCCAACCTAGTTCAGGATTTTCAGGTTGTCTATTTAGCCAAAAGCTGTATAAAAACTGTCTTTTTAAAGTGTCATTAATATCTTTATTTTTTTTGTCAATGATATTTAATTCTAATCTAGTAGCAATAGGCGATAAAGAGTTGATAGATTCTGTAAGTGAATCTACTGGAATTTTAGATACAAAAGTATTGTTGATTTGAACAGCATTTAATCTATCTAGTCTCATGCTGTTTTTTAGGTTTGTTCTTTGAAAATCAATTATTCTTTCGCAAAGAAGTCTATTTTTTCTATCATTTAGCTGAATGCATAGCTCGTAATTTCCTGTAGGTAAATTGTTTATGTCAAAGATGTTTAAAACAGGGTAGATAGCTTTAGTAGGTACTTTTTTAATTTTATTGAATTGACCTGCTATCTTGTTGGTGCCTTTAATTCTTATGAATTGTTTTAATAATAAGGATTCAGAGCTATCTACATTATTCATATTGTATACTTCTAAGTAGTAAGCTAGTTTTTCAAATTCATCTCCAAAGTAATTAGTAACCAAGGGAACCATATGATATCCAGATTTGGTTAGTTCACTTTCTTTGTTTTCGCCATCTTGTTCTTTCCAATAGCTATCCAGTAACTCTAAATCAGAAAAATAGGGTTCTTCAGAATCGGAAATAGAAAATTCTTCTTGGTATTTTTCGATATTATTTGAATCATTTATGTCATTTATTTCTAAAAAGATAGTGAATTCCCCATTTGAAACAGGAAATCTTTGAAGGTCCATAATACCCTCTTTTTCAACATAATCTGATTGTTCTTTAATTATATATTTTTCATGAGCTACTATATGTTTTTTATCATTTTCAATATATTGAAGAACCTCTACTCCTTTGTCTTTAAAATTAGAGTCTTTGTTTTCAAAAAGAGTGTTTCCATATATGAATAAATAGGTTTCAATATAGTTGCTTTCTAATGAGTGAAATTTTTTTAAATCAAAAAGGGCTTCAATTTGAGAATGTATAGGGCTAACTAAAAATAAGATGAATATTGCAAATACTGTTTTCATTGTTGCAAATTTAAACTTTAATAAGTTAAAATTTATTAAAACTTTATTTCATAGTCAATTACAATTAATAAATTGTACCAATGAAGTTTCACATAGTATTAATATTTTTTTTATTTAATTTAAATCTCTCCTCTCAAAATTTAGGTTTAGAGAACAAAGATTCAGTTCTTTTTGGTCATTATCTTCCAGATTTAGAAATAACTGCTTCAAGTGCCGATTTTGTAAAAAAATGGAATAGAACTAAATTTTATGTTAAAAGTGTCTATGATTATGCTAAAATTTGTTCTGCTATGTTTATCTCTTTTGAGGATTCTTTGGCTCAAATCACAGGGAAGTATTCAAAGAAAAAATACTTGTCTAACTGTAACAAAATCCTAAAGAAAGAATTTGGAAATGAGATTAAAGAGATGTCTGTTAAAAGAGGAGTTTATTTGATGAAGATGATTTATAGACAAACAGGTCTTACAACTTATGAGATTGTCCAAAAGTATCGTGGTGGTGGAACGGCGTTTTGGTTTCAGGCATTATGTTTGGTAAATGGACAAGATTTAAAACGTGAATATGATCCGGAAAATGAAGACTTATTGATGGAAAGAGCTATTAGGTTAATTGACTCTGGAAAGATGACTTATTACAAAAGAGTTCCACTAACAGATGAAGCTAGAAAAGCATTGAAAAAAAACCGAAAAGAAAAGAGAAGAAACAAAAGTAAATGATTTAATTACCGTGTTCTCTTTTATTTTTCAAAGTCTTATTAATTTTAAACTCTTGTTCTTTGGAGATAGATTCGTTGTCAAACGCAAGGTCATTTAAAATTGGTTGTCCAGCGTTAATCCATGCGGTATACCAAAATGAACCCACTGCTTTTATAGAGGCTTTAAGTCTACGCTCTTGCATGTTATTTAACCTTTTGCTATACTCTTTACTAAAATCTCTACTGTATACTTTCATGGTAACTCGACCTCTTTTTTCAAATGAATATTTTCTGTCATCTGCCCATTGTTCAGTTATTTCTCTTTCAGTGGATAGAACAGAGTCTACTGCAAAATAGCTTTCTTCAATGAAATTCCAGGTTGTTTCCAAAGGTTTTTCAATGTATTCTGCTTTTCCGGTAATTAGATCGTACTCTTGAAAAAAAAGTTCGGGAACCCTAGACTCCCAGAAGCCATGAATACCTTTTTGGTTGGTAAATTGTCCATTGTAGTTTTCTGTAGCATGAAGTGGAACATGGGCATCTGAAATATAATGTCCTATTTCAGCAGAATATTTAAGAATTCTGGAAAGATTCTTCTCCTTAAATGCTGTGGTTAGTTTGTAAAGCATTAGCTGAATATTCCATGGAGATATACCATAGGTTTTAATAGTGTCTTCAGAAAATTTCTCAATAGCATCGTTCCATCTTCTGGGCATTATCTCAAATGGGTTTTCTCCTTTTTTTACATAATGATCTATATCTATGTAATGTTTTTCTGCCTCTCCTTTTACAGCATACCTTCTTTTATCTGGATCAACAGCATGTTCTGTTAAGAAATCTATATTTTTTTTATAAAATTGAAAAAGCTCAGAATCTGGAATGGTGAAAACCGCTACACGATTAATCTTTTTATGACCAAAAAATCCCCATCCCGCAAAATAAGGACTGAAAAGTCCTAAAAAAAATAAAAAGAGAATAGTTTTTTTTAATTGGAACATTTAATTGGCTCTAATTTTTACTGACCAGGTAAAATTAAATTCACAGATTACATTAGAATTATTGTCAATTCCTTTAGAATAAACTTTGATAATAACTGGTTTTTTAGTTTCAATAGCCTTGTCTAATTGATCTTTCACCAATTTGCCATCCTCGCAAATAAAGCTAGTAATTCCCACAGCTTTTTTATTGAAATCTGCTTCACATTTTAAAGGAAGTGTAGAAAATGAAGGTTTGTGTTTATAGGTGTATTGTAAAATTAAAGCTGCCGTGCTCATTTCGCCAGCCATACCTAATACTGCCCAAAAAGTAGATTTAAAAGGGTTTTTATTAATCCATTTGTATGGAACTGAAACTATACATTGGTCTTCATTTAGCTTTTTAACCCTCATGCCGCTTATAAAACCCATAGGCAGGTTCCAAAGTAGGTAACTTCTAAAATAAAAGGAATTTAAAGCAAGTTTTCTTATTTTATTTGTGTTTTTGGGGACCAAAATTAATTATTAGAATAGTAAAAATAGGAATTTATTCTTTGGCATTTAGATAATTATTTCTCCATTCAGGATTTTGAAAATCTGCTAGTAATTGAAATAAGTTTTCCCCATAGAAAAAATCATTTATATAAGTAATTCCATATCGTTGCAGTATTTGTATTTGTGGCCAACTTGGTCTGAATTTGTGTTGTCCAAATCCATCTACTAGCATATCTTTAGCTGGAGTACAATCTGGTGGGCAAAATGGATTTCTATTGTATCTTAAGGCCCATAAATCAAATAGTTTTAAGTCTGGAGTTTTTAAGCATTGAGAAGAATCATATTTATACAAGCAATCTTTAATCTGGAATTTCTTAAAAATATTTTCACCAGAATTATTTGCTTTTGATGGTTGTTTACCCATTCCAATTCTAATAAATTCACTTCCAGAGATGAACCTTGTCTTTACAACTTTTCCATTTGACTCTGTGATTATAGCATAGTTGACATATTGGGAGTTGCAATTCGGATTTATAGAGATTGCTAAATGTGATTTTAAATCAACTAAAGGTTTATATTCTAAAGCGTAAACATCTGAAAATAAAGAGGTTAAAATTAATAAATATATGTGAATAAACCTTTTCATTATGTATGAATATTAACTACTATACACTTACAAAATTAGTAATTTATTTTTAAGAGCTTATTTGAATTTATAAAGTTCATTAGGCGTTTGGCAATAGTCTAATGCAACATCATAATCATTCACTTGAATATCTTCTATTGAAACTTCAAAAATTGAAAGCCCAATTTTAACACAATTATTTTTTAACTTTTTTAGTATCTCATCATATACTCCTTTTCCATACCCAATTCTATTTCCAAATTTATCAAAGACTAATAATGGGATAATAATAACATCTATTTTGTCAAAACTCTCCAAGTTATAATCAATGGGTATTGGTATATCTAATATTCCTTTGGTGAATTTCACATATGGGTTGAAGCAAACACA
>CAJIYZ010000113.1 GCA_905181675.1 Bacteroidetes bacterium MED-G20 | reverse complement strand
AAAATTAATAGATTCCATGTAATATTTGGCAAAAAAATATTTTTTTTAAATAAAATTCCATATTTTTACAGCTGTGTTTAATTACAAGCAATATTTATTTGTTCTAACTATACTTATTAGCTACTCTGTATCATCACAGAATAGAGGCTTTTATGACAACAATGAATTTAAGAGGCAAAGACATGAAATAAATATTGGAATTGGAACATCTAATTGCCTCACTGATTTGGGAGGTAATTACTCTGTAAGTGGAGTAGGTGTTGATGGAAAAGTAATACCAGATCAAATTGCATTCTTAAGATCTATTTATGATACAGATCTTAACAAATCAAGACCTGTTTTTAATGCAGCTTATATTTATCACTTTAAGAATAAAATTAACTTCAGAGCTAATCTTGCGTTTGCTAGAATTCAAGCTGATGATGCAGAATCACTAGATTTAGGAAGAATAAATAGAAATCTAAATTTCAAGAGTAATATTTTAGAGATTTCTGCAATGGCAGAATTTTATTTATTAAAGCCTTCTACTGGTACTAAATTCGATTTAAAAGATGTTCAAGGTCATAAACTTGCTCCAAATATCTTATCCACTATAGGCGTGTACTTTGTTGGGGGTATTGGAGGTTTTTACTTTAATCCAAAAGCTCAAAATAATTTTACATATAATAGTTTGAAAAGTGAAGATAATACTTGGTATGCTCTTCGTCGTTTACACACCGAGGGTCAAGGGAGTCAAAGTCATAATGAATACATACAAAGCAATTTTCTTGATACTACAAAAGGTTATAGAGGTTTTGGACAGAAAAAAAATGGTGACCCAAAGACTTACAAACCAATTGCAATTTGTTTTCCTTTAGGCTTTGGTATAGAAAAAGCTTTTAATTCTGATATTGGAATCAAAATTGAAGCTGGATACAGGTTTACGACCACGGATTATCTAGACGATGTTAGTGGTTTTTATGCAAGCAGAGCAGACTTGGCTGAAATCCAAAATAGTTTAAAAAAAGGAAATGCTGATCTATCACAAAATATGTCTGGGACTCAATCTGGTGATAGTTACGAAACTATAATTTATGCTAAAAATCGTGTCCCAGGAGTGATTCCGTCACATCCACTTCATGGCTCACCCGGAGAATGGGTTGTGAGCGATGCAGATTTAGCTAATGGAATAATGGGTAATTATTCACATCTTGCCTATAAGCTGGATGAAACTAGTTACGAAAGAGGATACCAAAGAGGAAGTCCTAAAACAAAGGACAGTTATGTGTTTTTAAACGTTAGCTTTTATAAAAAATTCTCTAGCCATGGAAAAGTGTATAAAAGCATTCATTCCAAAGAAAAAAGAAAGATAAAAGCTTCTTTCTAAGTCAATGTCTATAAAAATCACCTCTTTTCTTTTTTCAATATTCATCTCCACAATACTATATTCACAAAATATTCCCTTAAGTGGGGTAACTAATATTGAAAAAGATACTGTCTATTCAAAAGTTGATATTAGCTTAATATCTGGAGTTGTTACAGGCTTTTACGAAAATGGCAATATTAAAATTTATGCAGAATTTAAAGATGGACTTAGGAATGGAGAATTTAAAGAGTGGCACAGTAATGGACAGATTATTTACAGCGGGAATTATCTAAATGGAGAAAAAGATGGAGTTTTTGAAACAAGTGATATCTACGGAAAAAAATTATCAAAAATAAAATACGATAGAGATATTATTGTTTGGGAAAAAGATTTTACTGAAAAATATCATTGATTGCTGTGAATGGTTTATATAAAAAAACTAAGATTCAAAGACATGTTTTTCTGACTGTTAAATAATCATAATTAAAGAACTAGATTATAGAATATTAATAAATTCACAAATGATGAGAATTTATATAACATACATTTTATTAATATTACCTATCATTAACTTTTCTCAAGACAATATTACCATTAGTGGATATATAGAAGAAGCAGAGAGTGGAGAGAAATTAATTGGCACAACTATATACGACCTTAAATCTGGCAAAGGCACTGTTACCAACGACTATGGCTTTTACAGCCTAACATTACCAAAAGATTCTGTAAAAATTCGAATTAGTTATATAGGATATATTACACAAATTTATGAAGATTACCCAGGAAATGATATTAAGAAAAACTTTTCATTAAGTGATCAAATGCTAAAGGAAGTTGAAATACTTTCCTCCAAAGACGAGTTAGTTCATCAAAAATCAGAAATGAGTACAGTAGATCTTTCTATGGATAAAGTAAGAGCACTTCCAGCCCTGCTTGGTGAAAATGACATCATGAAAACAATTCAACTATTGCCCGGCGTACAAACAGGAAGCGAAGGAACTTCCGGACTTTATGTTAGAGGAGGTGGACCAGATCAAAACTTAATTTTGTTAGATGGGGTGCCAGTTTACAATGCCTCTCACCTATTTGGCTTCTTTTCTGTGTTTAATTCCGATGCTATAAACTCTACAAAATTAGTAAAGGGTGGATTCCCTGCTAGATACGGGGGAAGACTTTCATCTGTTATAGATATTAAAATGAAAGAAGGAAACATGAAAAAATTTCATGGCCAAGGTTCGATTGGATTAATTGCTTCTAAACTATCTTTAGAAGGACCGATTATTAAAGACAAAACCTCATTTATTCTTTCTGCAAGAAGAACTTATATAGATATCTTAGCAAGACCAATTATTGCAGCAAATCAACGAAATCAAGCAAGTAAAAGTGGAGGAAATGCCAATAGTTCCACTACAGGAGGATATTATTTTTACGATTTCAATGGGAAGATCAACCATAAAATTAACGACAAGCATAGATTGTATTTAAGTAACTACATTGGTAGAGACAAAGCTTCATTAATAAATACTAATAATTATAGCTTAGACTCCTCAAGTGGTAGTGACAGCTCTGAGTCTCAATTAAATTGGGGGAATATTATTAGCTCACTTAGATGGAATTACATGTTTTCAAATAAAGTGTTCATAAACACAACTGTGAGATATAGTAAATATGACTTTTTAATTGCGTTTGGAAATAGCAGTTCCGAATCTACATTAAATCCCAACAATACCACCACTATCAATAATCAAAACTTTTCTTATGCCTATTTAAGCAATATTGAAGATTGGTCCGCAAAAGTAGATGTAGACTGGATGCCAAACCCAGACCATTTGGTAAAATTTGGAATTGGAGATATTTACCACACGTTTACCCCAGGGGTAAACCAATTTCAATTTTCTCAAACTGGCAACTCTGCTTTAGACACTACTTTTGGAGCTCAGAAACATTATGCACATGAAGTTGCAGGTTACCTTGAAGACGACTGGACAGTAAACGACAAGCTAAAAGGAAACGGCGGAATTCACTACAGCACTTTTTTTGTAGGTGACATGCAATATTCTTCCTTACAACCAAGATTAAGTTTTAGGTACTTAATTGACCAAAAATCATCATTTAAAATGGGTTATGCCAAAATGGGGCAATTTCTACACCTATTAACTAACTCAGGAATTGGTCTACCGACAGATTTATGGGTGCCAGCAACCGAAAAAATAAAACCACAGTTTTCCGACCAAATTGCTGCTGGTTATGCAAGAACATTTAAAGATAAATTTGAAGTTTCTTTGGAAGGATATTATAAAACCATGGACAATCTAATTGAATACAAAGATGGCGCATCCTTTTTTGATTCTGAGACCGATTGGCAAGACAAAGTACATGTTGGAAGAGGTTGGTCTTACGGTGGAGAATTATTGGTAGAGAAAAAGATAGGTAAAACTACTGGATGGATAGGCTACACTCTTTCTTGGACCAATAGACAATTTGATTCTATTAATTTTGGAAATTCTTACCCATACAGATATGATAGAAGGCACGACATTGGAATTGCAGTAACTCATGAGTTCAATGATAGAATAAATATTGGTGTGGTTTGGGTTTATGGAACTGGTAATGCAGTAACACTTGGTCAAGAATCTTATTCTTCATTTAATAGTTCACTTGTTAACGATATTTCTAATTTTAATCTCAACCCTTCTTCCTTTAATTTTGGTCAAGACAATGTAAATGTTTCTACGGTAAATCACATAGAAAGCAGAAACAATTATAGAATGCCCAACTATCATAGACTAGATGTTTCAATTAATATGAAAAAAGAAAAAAAATGGGGAGAAAGAACTTGGAGTTTTGGACTTTACAATGCCTATAGTAGGCAGAACCCATTTTATTTAGAATTTACAAGAAGTGAGAACGGAGATCCTCAACTTTCACAGTTTAGTCTGTTTCCATTAATTCCTTCATTTACCTATTCATTTAAATTTTAAATATGAAAAAAATATATTTAGTTCTTATTATTGCTCTCACCTATATTTCTTGTGAAAAAGTAATTCCTTTTGAAGGAGATGTTACCATTCCTAAATTGGTAGATCGGAAGAGCG
>CAJIYZ010000112.1 GCA_905181675.1 Bacteroidetes bacterium MED-G20 | reverse complement strand
ATTAATCCAAATTTCTCTGGGCTATTCCTTAGAAGAAGGTAGGTTGCATACGCGTTACGCACCCGTTCGCCACTCGTCAGCAAAAAGCAAGCTTTTTCTGTTACCGTTCGACTTGCATGTGTTAAGCCTGCCGCTAGCGTTCATCCTGAGCCAGGATCAAACTCTCCATTGTAATTATAACTTTAAGTTTTGTTGAAACAAATCTCAGGGTTTGCTAGTCTTTTAATTCTATACTTCAATACTTCAAAGAACTTAAAAATGTTTATGAGATAAATCTCATTTTTTCGATGTAAGACCTCTTTTGGAATCACATTCGGCCGGCAAAGATAATCTAATATTTAAATCACACAAGAGATTATAAAAAAAAGTTTAAAACTTTTGTTCTCTAATAAAATGACTTAAATACTTAATGAACTTTTTCGGGGTGCAAACATACTATGATATTTTATAAAGACAAACTATTTCACCTTAAAAATTCAATATTTTACATGCCTAATTATATCTTACTGAAAATCAGTATTCAAGGATTACTTTTTGATACTCTAAGAACTTGCCCATTGATGATGTTTGAGGAAGAATTTGCAAATTCAACAATAAAAGTAGCCATTTCGTGGGCCTTAGTATCTGCAACGTAACCAGGAAATGCGTTATTTAGCATTTCAGTTTCAACAGCACCTAACGCTAAAGCATTAACTTTGATTTCTTCCGATTGGAGTTCAACTGATAAACACTCTGTAAATACCGATAAAGCCGCTTTAGATGAACTATATAAAGAAAGACCAGGGAATTTTGAAGTATAATTAACACCTCCCATACTTGATATATTAATAATCTGACCTTTGACATTGGACAGTTTTTTGACTAATAACTGTGATAAATTAAAAGCTCCCCAAAAATTTACATCCATTAAACTTCTATACTCTTCATATTTAATTTCAGCGAAGGGCTTGTTAATTAGAAGTCCAGCATTATTAATTAGAATATCAATATTATCTTCCATTATCAAATCTTGAATATCATCTTTGTCTATATTAACTACATCTTTTGCAAGAAATTTAAAGTTATCTGGAGATGGAAGGCTTAACCTTAGTGATTCTAATTTTTCTCTATTCCTAGATATTCCGTAAACCATATGGTTTTTACTCCAGATCTTTACAAGTTCTAAACCAATCCCCTTAGAACAACCAGTTATTACTATATTCATAAAACTTTTTTAATTAAAAATATTTATCTCAAAAATCAAAGTCAACTGTTACTGACTCCGTAGCTGGATGAGCTTGACAAGCCAAAATATAACCATCCTCAACTTCTTGATCTGAAAGAGCATAATTTGCATCCATAGTTACTTTCCCATTAGTAATCTTGGCTTTACAAGTGCAACAAACCGCACCTTTACACGAAAAAGGAACATCCAGATCTTGTTCCATTGCTGCATCTAAAATAGAATCTCCATCTTTATTCAAATCGAACTCCACTTCTTCATCGTCACAAATAACGGTGATTTTCGAATTGCCATCAAAATCTATATTTAAAGATTCCTCTTTAGAATCTTCTATCTTCTTTACTGGAGCAGTAAACAATTCAAATTTTATTTTCTCATTATTAACACCTAAAGATTCTAATGCACTCTTGGTAGAAAAAATCATCTCTTCAGGCCCACATATATAAAATGCGTCGGCATTTAAAAACGACATTTCAGACTTAATTAGTTCCAATGCCTTTGACTCATTAATTCTTCCATTGTATAATTCCAAATCAGAATTCTCTCTAGTAAAGATAAACCTAGTCGAAATATTTTGATTTTTTAAATCGTCAATTTCATCTTTAAACATCACATCTTTACTCGTCTTGTTAGAATAAAATAACAAAAACTCACTATTTATTTCATTTTGACTAACCTCTTTTAACATTGAAAGGACAGGTGTAATACCAGATCCAGCAGCAAAAGCTACAAATTTTCTTGTGTTTTTTGAGTCAATATTTTCTAATTTAAAATTTCCTTGAGGAGCAGAAATCTCTACTAAATCTCCAATATTTAATTTTTCATTCATAAAATTAGACACCTTACCCCCAGGTACTTTTTTAATACCTATAGTTAGTTTTTCATTTCTTGAGGAACTTATTGAGTAAGATCTTCTACAATCTTCACCATTAACACCCACTCTGATAGTAATATATTGACCCGGTATATACTTAAACTCTTCTGAGTATTTACTGTCAATATCAAAGGAAATGGAAACTGAATCATGGGTTTCTCTTTTTATTTGATTTACTTTAAAGGAATAAAATTGTGCCATTTTAATTTTTATTAATTTGATGCGAAAATCGTAATTATTTTTTTAATAGAAATTATTGTTTATTAAATAACTAAAATTTAAATGATGGAATACCAAAATATTTTATTTGAAACTCAAGGAAATATTGCAGAAATTAAACTTAACAGACCTGAACTTTTAAATAGTTTTAATTACCAAATGGCAGACGAGTTTTTAGATGCCTTTGAAAAATGTGATAAAAACAACAATATCAGAGCAATTGTTATTTCTGGAATTGGAAGAAGTTTTTGCGCAGGACAAGACCTTGAAGAAGCAACAAGAGAAAATGGACCGTCAATTGATAAAATAATTGAACACACTTACAATCCAATTATTAAAATGATTAATACCATAAAAAAACCTGTTATTTGTTATGTCAACGGAGTAGCCGCTGGTGCTGGTGCCAACCTAGCAATTTCTTGCGATGTAACATTTGCTGCTAATTCTGCAAAATTTATTCAATCCTTTATCAATATAGGGTTAATTCCTGATAGTGGCGGGACTTACAATCTCCCTAGACTTATTGGAAAGCAAAGAGCCACAGCACTAATGTTTAGCGGTGAGAAAATTTCATCTGCTGAAGCTGAAAAAATCGGAATGATATACAAAAGTGTTGAGGATACAAATGGCTATCAAATAGTATTAGATTATGCAAAAAAAATAAGTAATATGCCAACCAAGTCAATAGGGCTAATTAAGAACTTACTTAAAGAAAGCAATAATAACAATATTGATGAACAATTAGAATTAGAGAAAAAAAATCAAATCCTAGCAGCAAACTCCATGGACCATAAAGAAGGAGTTAAAGCTTTTTTTGAAAAAAGAAGACCAAAATATATTGGAGAGTAAAAGTTATTCTACTAACGTCATTTCATCTACAAGATGACTTGCTCCTGAATAAATATCTATAACCCACAGTACATATCTTATATCGACCATAATATTTCTGCAACGGTTTTTATCAAACATAAAGTCACTCATTGTACTTTCCCATGATCTGTCAAAATTAATACCTAGTAAGTCCCCATCAGCATCTAATACCGGAGACCCGGAATTACCCCCTGTTGTATGATTTGAACCGGTAAAACAAACCCACAGTTCGCCATCTTGTCCATAATCTCCATAATCCTTCGCAGCTGCTAACTTTCTCATTCGAGGTAATAATTCATAATCAGGGTTCCCAGAATTATTTTTAGTTATGATTCCATCGATATTTGTGTGTTCAATATACCGCATTCCGTCGTGAGGGGCAGAACCTTCTAACTTTCCATATGTTATTCGCATTGATGAATTAGCATCCGGCCAATGATTTGCATCTGGAAACATTTCTAACTTTCCTGCAACATATGTTTTTAAGAGCCTATCCATTGAGGCTCTATAAACTCTAACCTCTGGAACTATATTTTTGATAAACCTATCATTTGTTTCCATCCATAAAATGTATCCTAAATCTTTATTCTTCAATTTATTAAATGAATTCTTACTAAGCTTTTCCATGAACTTATTGAAACGTAATTCACTGGTAAGGATTGATTTTTCGTAAATTATTTCTGCCAAATCTTTGACTGAATTATTCTTTAGAATTGACCCTAATGGACTATCCCCCATTTGCTCCACATACTCTTCAGTCAACAATTCAAAAATTCTTTTGTCCGTTGCATTATCGTAATTTTTAAAGAACCCCTTAGATAATTTAGTTTGTTTCTCAATCTCATTATCCAATTCACCATTCTCTTCAAGGGTGCTGTAGTTAGACAAGAATTTACTTATTTCACGAGCTCTTTTAAATAGCTCCGGTCCAACATATAAGTATTCAATGACCATCGAGTAAGCAAAATCTGAATCCTTATATCTATCGACTAACACATTCATATCATTAATAACTCTGCCATATTTTTTACCCCATTCTTGATTTGATAAAGCCATGTCGTTGTACTCTTTTTCTCTATTAAGTTTAATTTGGATTGCATCAACCGTTTTCAAACCTCCCACTTGACCAATCCATTTCTTCCAGCCATTGGCAATACGGGCTTGCTTTGAAGCATATTTAATTCTTAGCAAATCAGAAGATCTCATACTTGCATCAATAACACTTAACGACTTTTCTCGCATTTCAATACGGGCTGGTCTTTCTTTATCCATGATATAACTTAGGTTTCTAGAAGTCAAATGTTGTTCGGTTGTTCCAGGGAATCCATAAACCATTGTGAAATCACCCACAGATCTTTTCTTCATAGAAACAGGAAGAAAATGAAGCGGTGTATAAGGAACATTTGATTCACTATATTCATTTGGTTCATTGTTTTGATCTGAGTAAATTCTAAACACTGAAAAATCACCAGTATGTCTAGGCCAAACCCAATTATCAGTGTCACCACCAAACTTTCCAATAGAATTAGGTGGTGCTCCTACCAATCTAACATCTTTAAATGTTTCTTTTACAATCATGTAGTAATCATTACCATAATTGAAAGCTTTAATTTTGGCCGTATAATGTGTCCCCGTTTGTGCATCTGCAATTAATTTATTAATCGTAGTTTGAATCTTTGAATAACGCTCTTTATCTGCTAGACCTTCAGTTTCAAATAAAACAGTATTTGTTACATCTTCAATTCTAACTACTCTGGAGGCAGTTAACCCTGGATTTGAAAGTTCTTCACTTTTATTAGATGCCCAGAAACCATATTTCAAGTAATCTTTTTCTAATGATGAATGAGATTGTATTTGTGAGTAACCACAGTGGTGGTTTGTTAATAACAAACCCTTAGATGAGACTAATTCCGCTGTACATCCTCCATTAAAGTGAATAATTGCGTCTTTGATACTTGAGCTGTTAACATCATAAATATCCTCTGCAGATAACCTCATTCCCATAGCTTGCATATCATTTTCAAAAGCCTTTACTAAAGACGGAATCCACATACCTTCATGTGGGAAAAATTTAAATATTTGTAATAAAAATAGTATTGATAAAAAGAGGACTTTATTGTACATGATATAATTTTAATTAAGACTAATATAAAAGGGAAATCTTAATATTAAACTTATTTATTCAATTATTAAGCATTAAACTATATTTGCTTGATGAATGCTATAGAATTGATATTTAATTTAAGTATTGTATATGTCATATACAATTTAGTATGGTGGCTAATTGTTGAAGTTCCTAAAGTGTTTATAACGGGATTTAATAAAAACATCCCTTTAGGTTACGTTTTATCAACTTTGAAATTTTTAATCCTGAGCAATATTACTTTTTCAAATTGTCTAAATCATATCCAAAATAATAGTTCAAATAATGCTAATATATCTGCTAATTATGTTGTTGGAGGATTATTCTTGTTTATTTATATGGTAAGCAAACTAAATAAAAAGAGGTCTCTATTAAACTTGGCTACAAGTTTTGGTCTAAAATCTAAATTTAATTTAAACTACTCCACGTCGAATAAACTTAAATATGAAAACCATATT
>CAJIYZ010000111.1 GCA_905181675.1 Bacteroidetes bacterium MED-G20 | reverse complement strand
TAAAAGTACAGACCTATAAACATCACCAAAAACCCCATCTTCAAATGGCAGAGTTGTTACTAGTTTTAAATTTTTTATCCAAAGGGACTCCTCCCAATCTTTTTGTTTCATTTATTGTTCTATAGATTTTGCTTCAAAATAAGCAATTTCGTTTTCTAAAGTGGTAAAGTCTATTTGGATGGGATTGCAACATGTTTCACAATCTTCAATATAAGATTGATCACTCACAGAAGTGTCTAGCAGCATTGATGTTTTTGCCCAACAATAAGGACAGTCAAAAAAATATTCTTCCATAGAGATTCATTTAATTTTCCATCCACATCTCATGCCACATTTGAAACATCAAAAAGTACCAGAGTTTTGAGTCATATTCTTTTCTCCCACCATAAAAGTCGATTTTTAATTTTTCAACAAACTCCCAATTAAAAATGCCTTGCTTCACTATCCTGACTTCATTTAAATACTCTTCAAGGTAATCTCTTAAATCGTTTTTTAACCATTTTGCTATGGGTATTGCAAATCCCATTTTTGGCCGGTCTAAAAGTTTTTCTGGAATATAATCGTGTGTGATTTCTCGTAAAATTCTTTTCTTAACCCCGTTTTGGTATTTGTATTCGTCAGGTAATTGTGCAGCAAACTCTAAAATTCTATGATCCAGCATTGGTTCCCGACCTTCCAAGCTATTGGTCATGGTTGCTCTGTCTACTTTTTGTAATATGTCATCTAGCATATAGGTTTGAAAATCTACAGCCATCATATAGGACAAAGGGGATTTAAATTCTTCTAAAAGCTCCTTACTTTGAAACATTGTAGGCAAACTCTCATAGTCTGATTTCATGACATTTTTCATCTGCTGATCGGTGAACTGCTGGCTTAAACTCAACATTATTTCTTTTTCGGAAGGATCGTTAAGAACAGCCTTTAATTTTTCATAGCGGTTGTGAAAATTGTACTTATTTTTTAGAATAGGAATACTGTCAGAGTTAATATTATTCATTGTCCTAACAAGAGATTTTCGAACAAATTCAGGAATGGAATTGAGAGTTTTACCATAACGATACACATAATCGTACCTGTTATAGCCGCCAAAAATTTCATCACCTCCATCTGCACTTAATGCAACTGTTACGTCTTTTCTTGCTGCTTTCGAAACCAAGGTAGTTGGTATTGCACTAGAGTCAGCAAATGGTTCGTCATAGAAAAATGCAAGATCTTTAACCATATTAATTGCCTCCTCTTCGGAGCAGTTTATTTCAGTATGGTCTGTTCCAAGGTGTTTGGCAATATCCTTTGCATAGGGTGCTTCATTTAAACCAATGTCCGGCACACCGATAGTAAAAGTTTTAAGTTTTGCTGTCGAATCGGCCTGAAGTAAGGAGGTTACCGTAGTACTGTCGTAACCACCACTTAGAAAAACTCCAACTGGCACATCTGACACCATTCTATAATTAAATGCTGATTTAAGAAGCTCTTTAGTTTGAATTTTAGCATCTTCAAAAGAGATATTTAATTTGGGCTGGTTGTAAAAATCGTATACATTCCAATACTGCACTTCTTTTCTAGTTTTTGTGGCTAAATCAATTTTCAAATAATATCCAGGCTTTACTTTCACACAGTTCTCAAAAATACAATGTGGTGTTGGCACATTTCCATATTGCATATAAGCAGCAACAGCATTCAGGTCTAATTTTTTTTCAAATCCGGGATGCGAATGAAATGATTTTAGTTCTGATGAAAAAAGAAATAATCCCTCTTTTTCATAAAAAAAAAGTGGCTTAACTCCGGCTCTGTCTCTAATAAAGATCACTTCTTGTTTTTGTTCATCATACAGAGCAATAGCAAACATTCCAATAAATCTGTTAATAGCCTTTATTCCCCATTCTGCGTATGCATGAAGAACCATTTCAGTATCAGACTCTCCATTGAAAACATGACCTAATTCAATAAGCTCTTTTTTAATTTCTTGGTAATTATATATTTCTCCATTGTAAGTAATGTTAAGATGCCTAAAAGTCATGGGCTGCTTCCCAGTAACAGTAAGATCAATTATGGAGAGCCGCTTGTGTCCAAAGCCAATTATTGCAGCTTTAGATTTAAATAATGAAGTCCCTTCACCATCAGGCCCACGATGATTAAGTGGCTCAATCATGGATTGAATATTTGACTCTGTTGATTTTTTATGGAAATCTATAAAACCTGCAATTCCACACATGGTTTATACTTCGATTAATAAATTAGTTTTGGAAATTATATTTATGGTTGAGGCCCTGAATTAACATCGTTCAATTGATCAATTTCAATTTCACTAACTAGACCGTCTTCAATATTTGTTCCGTTGCAATCAATAGTATAATCGTAAGTATCAAATGGGATTTTATTTTCATCAAAACATTTCCCGTTTTTACACAATACTTTGGTAGCTATGTTATTACAGTCCCCATTTCCATAGTCTATCAAAGCAACTGTTTTGCAGTTTTTTACATATTTAACTTTTCCAGAAACAATACAATTACAATCGTCTGAAATTTTAATAGGTTCGTAAACAAACTTATGGGT
>CAJIYZ010000110.1 GCA_905181675.1 Bacteroidetes bacterium MED-G20 | reverse complement strand
GGTTGTAATACAATTGCAATATTGAATGAAGTCAATGTACGTCAGAAGAATGATGATTATTTTAATTTATTTTTCAAAGACGACGGAGAATATTTAAATTTTGTTTCGCTAAGAGATGAAAGAATAGGTAATAAAATTATAAGGGATCGAAAAAGTGGTAGAAAAAGTATTTCTCATAGCATCATGATTAGGGTAGATAGGCCTAATTTAAAATCGAAATTTATCAAAGATGGTATTCTTAAAAAGTAAATAACACATTATGAAAAGTAAAATAATCTCAATATTTGTTCTTCTATTTATATCAATAAATTTAATATTTTCTCAAGCTAAAAAACCTTCGATTATGATTGTTCCTATGGATAATTGGATGCAAGAAAACGGTTTTATGACAAAAATAAATAGCATGGGCGAAGAGATCTCATATCCTGACTATAGAAAGGCAACTTTAGAAAATAGTGACTTAATAAATGTTATTTCGAAAGTTGGCGAACTAATGTCTGAAAGAGGTTTCCCTACAAAAGATCTTGAAGCCTCATTAAAGTCAATTGAAGCCCAACAAGCAGAAGATGCAATGCTGTCTAGCAAAAGTGGTGCTGAGACATCTGAATCTCCAATAGACAGACTTAAAAAGGTTGCAAAAGCTGATATATGGATGCAAGTAAATTGGAAAGTAATTACTAAAGGTCCTAAAAAGAAAGTTGATTTCACTATAAGAGGGATAGATGCTTATACAAATAACCAAGTTGCAACATCATCTGGGACTGGTGAATTTGCAATGGGTGTTGAGCCGGTTGAATTATTAAGAGAAGCAATTTTAGCAAATCTTGATTTATTTAATGGACAATTACTGTCACACTTTGATGACATGTTTGAAAATGGAAGAGTCATATCTTTTAGAATTAAAGTATGGGATGACTGGGATTACGACTTAGAAACAGAAGAATTTGGTAATGAAGAATTAGGTATATTAATTGAAGACTGGATGGGTGACAATACAGTTAATAATAAATTTAGTACAGTTGACGCTACTGAATCAATGATGTTTTTTGATCAAGTTAGAATTCCTCTTTTTAACGAAAAAGGTAGAGCAATTGATGCTAGAAGATGGGGTAATGGATTAAGAAAATATTTAAAAACAGAATTTGAAATAGAATCAAAATTAATGTCTCAAGGGCTGGGACAAGTTCAACTAATTCTTGGTAGCAAATAATTTAAAAGGTTATGAAAAAATTAAATTTAATTATAATTATAACGGCACTATTTTTCAACAGCATTTATTCTCAAGAAGAAAGTAATGAAGCTGATAAAAATAGAATAGTCCTAAGTGCATATCTTCCAAACAGTTTTGAAAATATACCATCCTCAGCAAGAAATATATTACAAAGGAAATTAGATAATATCGTAATTAAAAACAGCCTTGCGGGAATTAATTTTTCAAACAGATTTATACTTACAGCAAATATTGATATTGCAAATAAAAACATTACTCCAACAGCTCCTCCAATGTATGCATACACTTTTGATGTTACATTTGTAATAGGGGATGGTGTTTCAGGAATAAAATTTTCGAGTGCAACAAAAACAATTAAAGGTGTTGGTAAAACAGAAGATGTTGCATTTATTCAAGCAGTAAAAGCTATAAAAGCTAAAGATGATATCTATTCATCGATGATTGAAGAGGGGAAAAATAAAATTATTAATTATTTTAATAATCAATGTGATTTTATAATTAAGGAAGCTCAAGGTCTAGCTGATCAAAATAGGTATGAAGAAGCCTTGTTTAAATTATTTAGTGTTCCTCAAGTTTCCAAAGAATGTTATGATAAATGTATTGACAATATTAAACCTATGTATCAAAAGCATATTGATAGACAATGTGCAATGTTGCTAATAAGAGCAAAAGGTATATGGAATGCCAATCAAAATTATGAAGCTGCTAAAAAAGCTGCAGAGATATTGGCTAGTATAGAGCCTAACTCTTCATGTTTTTCTGATGTACAAACACTTTTTGATGAGATTTCTACAAGGATTAGAACTATAGATTCAAGAGAATGGGATTATAAACTAAAAGAATTAAACCAAGTAAGTGAATTGATTAATGCCTATAATAATATTGGTGTAGCTTGGGGAGAAAATCAACCAGAAAACACATATAATTTAAGAGGCTGGTTCTAATTTTAATCAACGTTTATTATTTAGTATTTCAATAATCGTTTTCACTTTGAACTAAATAAATTCTAAATATCTATTTTAAAATTATTGCTTTAAATATTTATAGAATATAATGAAGGCAGCTACCGTAAAAGCTATTAAGGAAGAACTGAACATGCGTTCTAGAGAAGAACTTGTAGAGTTGTGCTTAAGTCTTTCAAAATTTAAAAAGGAAAATAAAGAGCTACTCACCTATTTACTTTACGAAGTTAGCGACGAGCTTTCTTTTATTAATAGTATCAAAGATGAAATAGACTTAGCATTTAAAGAAATAAATCGAACAAGTTATTACTACTTAAAAAAAAGTATCAGGAAAATATTAAGAAACACAAAGAAAAATATTCGTTACTCTAAAAAAAAACAAACTGAGGTTGAATTAATTCTGTTCTACTGCAATAAATTAAAAAACTTAAGTCCACCTATTTCTAAAAGTATACCTCTAACTAGAATTTTTGAAAGAGAGATTCTAAGAGTTGAAAAAATAGTTACCAAACTCGATGCTGACCTTCAATATGACTATGGAAATGAAATAGAAATAATTCGAAATGAATAAAATACATTAAATTAATGCAACTATGTTGCAATTAGATGGTTTAAATTATATATTTGCAAAAATTAAATTTTAAGCTATGAAACTAAAAAACCTTTTAATATTATCAATAATTGGATTTATATCTTTTTCTTCTTGTAAAAAAGACGATCCAGTTACACCAGTAATACCAAATGAAGAAGAACTTATAACGACCCTTAATTATACTCTTACAAATGCTTCAGATAGCACTGACGTTGTTACATTAACATTCGTAGACTTAGATGGTGATGGTGGTAATGAGCCAACTATAACAGGTGGAAGTTTGAATGCAAATAAAACTTACAATGGTACAATGGAATTACTTGATGAAACTGATCCTGCTGATGTAGAAGATATTACAGAAGAAGTCTTAGAAGAGGATGAAGACCATCAATTCTTTTTCTCAGCTGCATCAATAACAGTTATTTACGATGATTTAGACACCAACAACAACCCTGTTGGGCTACAAACAACTTTAAATGCTGGAAGTGCTGGATTAGATACCCTTAAAATTACACTGATTCACGAACCAAACAAAGATGCAATGGGGGTTTCAGATGGTGACATGGCTAACGCTGGTGGAGAAACAGATATTGAAGTGTCATTTCCAATAAATGTTGTACAATAATTTAAAATTATTTCTTTTTGTCTGCTTATTTATAGTATTTAATTTACAAGCTCAAAATTGCAATAATTATATTAAGGGTAGAGTGTTCGACAAAGGAACCGCTCTACCCTTATCTTTTGTTAATGTATTAATACAGGAAAGTTTAAAAGGAACTACATCTGATAAAGATGGTTTTTTTATTTTGGACAACTTATGTCAAGGGGAAATTCATTTAATAATTTCTCATATTGGATGTGACCCAAAAAAAATACTTGTTGATTTAAAAAAGGATACTTTATTAAGAATACCAATGTCACATACTCTTTTGGGAGCTGTTGTTGTTGAAGGTGAACAATCAAGCAATACTGATTTTCAATCAACCTCTTCATTAAGTAGAACAACAATTGAAAACAATAGCAATAAAACTCTAGGTGAACTAATTGAAAACGAGTCTGGAGTTAACCTAATGAAAAACGGAAGTGGAATTTCAAAACCAATAGTTCATGGTTTATATGGAAATAGAGTTAAAATCATAAATAATGATGTCATTCAAAGTGGTCAAGATTGGGGAAATGGTCATGCCCCCGAAATAGATCCTTTAAGTGCAGATAAAATTACGATTATTAAAGGGGCAAGTGCAATAGAATATGGAGCTGGAAATTTAGGAAGTGTAGTGTTACTAGAACAAAAAAAAATTGAAAAAGAACCACATCTTCATGGCCAAACAAATTATGCATATGAATCAAATGGAAGAGGAAATAATTTAAACTTAAGATTAGAAAAATATTCTAAATGTTTTGCCTGGAGAATTAATGGAACTTTAAAAAAATATGGTGACAAAAAATCTTCTTCTTACTTTTTAAATAACACTGGGCACCAAGAGGCTAATTTTTCTATAAGCCTTCAAAAATCTTGGAATGAAAAACTATTCATGGATATATATACAAGTACATTTAACACAAGGCTTGGTATATTAAGAGGTTCTCAGGTTGGAAATATTACAGCATTGAACATTGCTCTTAATGCAGAAATTCCTGATAAAACTGACTCTTTATTCCGATACGACATAGATGCTCCAAAACAAGAAATAAATCACCATTTAGCTAAACTTAACTTGAAATATTTTTTTAACGAGAATAATTCAATTATATTTTTGTTTTCAGGTCAACTTAATCGTCGTAAAGAATTTGATGTAAGAAGAGCTGGTAGAAGTGATATTCCTTCTCTTGACTTATTACAACGCACATATAACTCT
>CAJIYZ010000109.1 GCA_905181675.1 Bacteroidetes bacterium MED-G20 | reverse complement strand
AATAGCTTTTTTTTACAATAATTTATGAAATTTTCATTTACTATACTGACTATTTCATTTTTTATTTTTTTTCTCAGACCACTCCAAAGGAACTTTTAGCAGTATTAATATAGACTATAATTCAGTTAAATTTTCCCAAGAATCACTAGAGACTTTTATTTATATAGGTATTTATCGCCAAAAACTTTATTCTTTTGAGGTCAATCTGATGTCAAAAGTATTTAATTGATCTACTTCAAAATGGGGAGTAGGTAATGAATCTCCCTCAAATAAAACACCACTTGTATTATATTTTACCTCTCTGTATATTACAAATGGAGCAGCTCAACCTAGATATAATTGAATTATTTGATAAAGTTAATCTAGGAGTTTCTGTTTTTTTTAATTGAAAATTAATTATTCAATATCTCCTATAATAAGTTCTTTAAATAGAAGTTTGTTATATTTAAAGTTCTTGTAAAATTTAATTTAAGAAATGAAAATTATAACAATAGTAGGGGCAAGGCCTCAAATTATAAAAGCTGCTGCTTTATCTAGAGTTATTACAAATCAATTTCACGATATAGAAGAGATAATAGTTCATACAGGTCAGCATTACGACCAAAACATGTCTGATGTTTTCTTTTCTGAATTAGCAATTCCCAAACCTCAAATTAATTTAAAAGTAGGATCATCTTCTCACGGTGCTCAAACAGCACTGATGATCGAGAAAATTGAAAAAGTTTTGGAATCAAATTCACCAGATGCTGTAGTTGTTTATGGCGACACCAATTCTACATTAGCTACTGCTATAGCCGCTTCAAAGCTACATATACCCATTGTCCATATTGAGGCTGGTCTAAGATCGTTTAATAAAAAAATGCCAGAGGAAGTAAATAGAATTCTATGTGATCATGTTTCCACATTGCTTTTTTCACCTACCAAAAGTGGTTTTAATAATCTTCTAAGTGAAGGGTTTTTGAATAATTATTCAAATAACGCCTCTTTAGATCAACCAAATATTTACCATTGTGGTGATGTTATGTATGACAACAGTCTGTATTTTTCCAAACTTAGCAATCAAAGGTCAAATATTTTAGAAAAATTAAAATTGAATGAAGAAAAATTCATTTTAGCAACAGTACATAGAAATGACAATACAGACTCTGTAATTAAATTGACAGATTTATTTTCTACCTTTTTAGAGATTACACAAATTCACCAGCTTAAAATCATTCTTCCTTTACACCCTCGAACATCTAAAATGATGGAACAGCTTTTAGATCCTAAGCTTTTAAAGAACATCCAAGAATCCAATATGTTAATCATTGTTGAGCCTACGGGATTTTTAGACATGATTGCACTAGAGAAAAATGCTGAATTAATAATAACAGATAGTGGGGGAGTTCAGAAAGAAGCTTATTTTTTTAAAAAACCATGTATTATTTTAAGACCTCAAACGGAATGGGTCGAAATTGTTGAAACAAAAAGTGCTGTTATTTCAGATACTAACTCTAAGACAATTTTGGAAGCTACAGAAACATTCTTGTCGAATACTGAGTTAAATTTTCCACCAGTATTTGGCAATGGAGATGCTGCATCATTTATAGCCAAAGAAATGCTCAATCAATTTTCATGATTACAGTATATTCTACTTTGAAAAGCTCTAGGTTGGAATATGTTTTAAATTTCATTTTTAAAAACACGTTAGAAATTGATTTTAAGTGGACTCAAGACTCAACAAATTTGAATGGGCTAATACTTAATTATTCGGATCAAAAACTTCCACAACAAAATCATCAAATACATCCATCTGGATTTCTTGTTAATGGCAACTGGGATTTTAATAAATATATTTTTTTGCGCAACAAATCAAATTGCTTTTTCCCTCAAGAAAAAGGAGATCATGGGTTCGATGTTTTAAGTGCTATTTTTTTTCTAATAACAAGAATGGAAGAGTACAATTCTAAGGATCTTGATCAACACCTTAGATATATATCTGATAATTCCACCTTAATAAAATTAGGTTTAGAGCTACAGCCGGTAGTTGATCAGTGGTGCTTTTCACTTTTAAGGCAGTTAAATACAAGGTTCAATATTGAATTAACTTCCCCAAGAAAATTCCATCAATATTGCACTTTTGATATTGACAATGCTTATGCTTTTAAGTACAAGGGTGTCGGAAGGTCTTTAGGATCCTTCTTCAAGGATTTAATCAACTTACGATTTGATAAATTAAAGCAAAGAGTTTACTTTCTTACAGGAAAAATTAATGACCCTTATGATAACTATGACTACATTCTTAAATTTTTAGAAAAAAATCAATTAAAGTCAATCTTCTTTTTTTTGTTAGGAGATTATGCTAAGATGGATAAGAATATTAAGCATAACCACCCTTATTTAATAAGTTTAATACGCTCTATATCCAAGAATCATTTAATTGGAATTCATCCATCTTACAACTCATTTAATAGCTTAAAGACTTTAAAAATGGAAATTTCTAGATTAGATAACATAGTTACTACAACTAGTATGTCTAGATTTCACTACCTAAGATTTTCACTACCAGAATCCTATCAGATTTTATTGAGAGCAGGGATTAAGCAGGACTTCAGTATGGGTTTTGTTGATAGAATAGGATTTAGAGCCGGAACTTGTACGCCATTCTATTTTTATGATTTAGAAAATGAATTGACTACGAATTTAAAAATACTCCCATTTGCATATATGGACGGTGTTTTAAACGACAAATTAAAATATAATACAGAAAATTCTTCAAAACTTATTTCTAAAATTAAGCAACAAGTGAAAAATGTGAATGGTTCATTTAATGCTGTTTGGCACAATGAATCTTTAAGTAATCAGGACAGGTGGAATGGCTGGAGAAGAGTCTTTGAGTCAACATGGCTAGATTAATCTACTTTTGTTCTTTAAATTCATACTATGAAAGTTTATAATTTTAGTAAGTATTCCTCTATTTACAATAAGTTTCTATCCGAGCTTAGAGATGAAACTGTTCAAAAAGACAGCATGAGATTTAGAAAGAATCTAGAACGTTTAGGCGAAATAACTGCTTATGAAATAAGTAAAACATTAAAAGAGAATCCTCTTATAACCAATACTCCTCTTGGAACTTCCAAAACTACTATTCCATCTGATAATTTGGTCTTAGCTACCGTTTTGCGCGCAGGGTTACCACTACACAATGGATTACTAAAGTATTACGACAATGCTGAAAATTGTTTTATTTCAGCCTACAGGAAACATACTAGTAAAGAAGAATTTGAAGTCGAGATTCAATATATGGCAAGTCCTGACTTAACCGATAAAGTTGTTTTGCTTTCAGATCCAATGTTGGCTACTGGAAGGTCTATGGTTTTGGCTTACAAGGCACTTTTGAAAAAAGGAGTTCCTTCAAAAATCCATGTGGTTTGTGTTATTGGAAGTGAGCAAGGAGTGGAATATATTTCCAAAAACCTCCCTGAGAACACTACCCTCTGGATTGGAGGAATTGATTCTAAAATGACGAGTGAATCTTATATTGTTCCTGGATTAGGAGATGCCGGAGATTTGGCTTTTGGAAAAAAACTAGATTAATGAATTGGGATGTGTATATATATGTATTTTTTTTAGCACATGTTAAGTTTTTATTTGCTGCTTCAATTGCAGAAGCTACAACAAGCTTAAATTTTCTAGAAATTTTAATTTCATCAACACTTGGTGCTTTGTTTTGTTACAATGTATCTTATTTGGTTGGAAAATTTATTTTTTTTAAGAATAGTAGTCATTCTAAAGGCAGAACTTTTTTGAAAAAGACCAAAAAAAAATTCAAGAAAAGAAATAGAATAATTATTAGAATAAAAAATTCAAAATTGGGATTTTTAATACTATGTTCACTAGCACCGGTTTTTCTAACAATTCCAATTGGCACTTTTGTTGTGATTAAGTTTTATGGAAATAGAAAACTAACTTACTGGATTGTACTTATATCACTTAGTTCAATGTCTTTTATTTTAACTTTTATAAATCATTTTATTTTTAATTGATGAGTATAAAGCACTTGTTCTTTGATTTAGACAGAACATTATGGGATTTTGAAACTAACTCTTTTAATGAATTGGTTAATTTATACCACTGTCATAATTTGCATCAAAAGGGTATTTCTTTGTCGGAAGAATTTGTTAAAGTTTATAAAAAGATTAATGAAAAATGCTGGGAAAGATACAGGGAAAACACACTTAGTAAAGAAAATTTAAGGTTCGAGAGATTTAAACAAACTCTAGAATATTTTGGCATATATGATTTAGAACTTTCAATTAAAATTGGAGATGATTATGTTAAGAATTCACCATACAGAACTATTCTAATACCGAATGCAATTGAGCTATTGAGCGAATTACAACCTATTTACAAACTTCATATAATAACCAATGGTTTTCAAGAGGTTCAGCATGTTAAAATAAATCAATCAGGACTGGCTAATTTTTTCACCATTGTAGTTACATCAGAAATGGCAGGAGCAAAAAAACCAAACCCTTTAATTTTTAATTATGCTTTAGAAAAAGCTGGTGCAAATTTAGAAAATTCTGTAATGATTGGCGATGATTTAAATACAGATATTAAAGGTGCTGTAAATGTAGGAATGAAGTCAATATATTTTAATCCTAATAAAAGAACTAACAATTCAATTGCTTGGAAAGAAGTAGTTACGCTAATGGAAATTAAGGATATATTTCTATAGTATTACCCAACAATATTTTTCTTTAATATTGGACTAAGTATATTTAATACTTGACTAAAATTCTTTAAATTTGAGATATAAATTTTTTGAGATACAAATGATTATACATTTTCTCAATCAGTAAGGATTTTTACAGTATTTGTATTAAATCAAAATATTTTTGTGAATTCTAGATAGCTAACAGAATAAATCAAATATAATTTGACTATTTTGCCAATCTATCTTAAAATTTAAAAGACTTTTAATATGAGTTTATACAAAGAGTATATTAAAGAAATTGAAGAACGAAAAGGCGAAGGGCTTCATCCTAAGCCAATTGATGGTGGTGATTTGCTTAGTGAAATTATTACTCAAATAAAAGACGAAAATCACGAAGATCGAGATGCTTCTATTAACTTCTTTATTTATAATGTTATTCCTGGAACAACAAGTGCTGCAATAGTTAAAGCTAAATTTTTAAAAGAAATTATTCTTAAATCCCTCAACTTAGAAGAAATCTCCCCAGTTTTTGCTTTCGAACTTTTGTCCCATATGAAAGGAGGTCCTTCCATTGAAGTTCTTCTTGACTTCGCTCTTGGAAGTGACTCTTCAAATGCCAACCAAGCTGCTGACATTCTTAAAAATCAAGTTTTTCTTTATGAAGCTGATATGGCAAGACTGGAAGGTGCTTATAATAATGGAAATACAGTAGCTAAAGAGGTTTTGGAAAGTTATGCAAATGCTGACTTTTTTACCAAACTTCCTAAGATTGAAGAAGAAATAAAAGTTGTGACTTATGTTGCTGGTGTTGGTGATATATCTACTGATTTACTTTCACCTGGTGGAGACGCACATTCTCGGTCTGATAGAGAGTTGCATGGTAAGTGTATGTTCGAACATAATGTCGAACGACAAAATGAACTTCTTGCTCTAAAGGAAAAACATCCTGATAAAACTATTATGTTGATAGCTGAAAAGGGAACTATGGGCGTAGGATCTTCAAGAATGTCTGGTGTAAATAATGTTGCATTATGGATTGGAAAACAAGCAAGTCCTTACGTTCCATTTATAAATATTGCTCCAGTAGTTGCTGGGACCAATGGAATTTCTCCCATTTTTCTCACAACTGTTGATGTTACTGGGGGAATTGGTCTTGATCTCAAAAATTGGGTTAAGAAAAAGGATGCAGATGGAAATAATGTAACGGATTCGGACGGTGAGCCAGTATTAGAAGAAGTTTTTTCTGTAAAAACGGGAACAGTTCTTACGATAAACACAAAAAATAAAAAATTATTTAACGGAGATAAAGAATTAAGTGATATTTCTGCTGCATTTACCCCTCAAAAAATGGAGTTTATGAGAGCAGGTGGTTCTTATGCAATTGTATTTGGTAAAAAATTACAAACATTTGCAGCTAAGGCTCTAGGTATTGATATGCTTACGGTATTTGCTCCCTCCAAAGAGATTTCTCACCCGGGGCAGGGATTAACTGCTGTAGAGAAAATATTTAATAAAAATGCCGTTGGAACAACTCCAGGCAAAGTTTTACATGCCGGTTCTGATGTTCGTGTTGAGGTAAATATAGTTGGTTCACAAGACACTACTGGTCTTATGACATCTCAAGAGCTGGAGTCAATGGCTGCCACAATTATTTCACCAATTGTAGATGGAGCCTACCAATCAGGATGCCATACTGCATCAGTATGGGATAAAAAAGCACAGGAAAATATTCCTAGACTTATGAGATTTATGAATGATTTTGGGCTTATTACCGCTCGTGATCCACTCGGTCAATACCATGCAATGACAGATGTAATTCACAAGGTTTTAAATGATCTTACCATAGACGATTGGGCAATCATTATCGGTGGAGATTCTCATACTAGGATGTCTAAAGGGGTTGCTTTTGGTGCTGACTCTGGGACAGTTGCTCTTGCACTTGCTACAGGTGAAGCTTCCATGCCAATTCCAGAATCGGTCAAAGTTACTTTTAAAGGTGAAATGAAGTCTCATATGGATTTCCGAGATGTTGTTCATGCTACACAATCTCAAATGTTGGATAGATTTGCAGGAGAAAATGTTTTTCAAGGGCGTATTATTGAGGTGCATATTGGTACACTCCTAGCAGATAAAGCCTTTACTTTTACGGACTGGACTGCTGAGATGAAGGCTAAAGCTTCTATTTGTATTTCCGAAGACGATACTTTAATAGAATCTTTAGAAGTTGCAAAAAGCAGAATTAATGTCATGATTAAAAAGGGTATGGATAACAAAATTCAAGTTCTTCAAGGTCTAATTGACAAAGCAAATAAAAGAATTTCTGATATTAGATCTGGAGAAAAACCTGCATTAACACCTGATTCTAATGCTAAATATTTTGCTGAATTTGAAGTAGATCTAGATATTATTTCTCAACCAATGATTGCTGATCCTGATGTAAATAACGATGATGTTTCTAAGAGATATACCCACGATACTATTCGACCACTATCTTATTATGGTGGAAATAAAAAAGTTGACCTTGGCTTTGTAGGCTCTTGTATGGTTCATAAAGGTGACTTGAAGATTCTTGCACAGATGCTTAGAAATTTGGAAGATATTAATGGTGAAATTGAGTTTCATGCACCATTAGTTGTAGCTGCTCCAACCTACAATATTATTGACGAATTAACTGCAGAAGGCGATTGGGATGTTTTGCAAAAGTACTCAGGTTTTGTTTTTAATGACAGTAGTCCTAAGGATACTGCTCGTAAGGAATATGAAAACATGATGTATTTAGAGAGACCTGGATGCAACCTTTGTATGGGGAATCAAGAAAAAGCTGAAAAAGGAGATACTGTTATGGCTACTTCTACTCGTTTATTTCAAGGGCGTGTAGTTGCAGACTCAGACAGAAAGAAAGGGGAGTCCCTTTTAGCTTCAACGCCAGTAGTTGTCCTTTCGGCAATTCTGGGAAGAACACCATCCATGGAAGAATACGAAAGTGCAGTAGTTGGTATAAATTTAACGAAGTTTGCTCCTCCTAAAAAAAGTTTATGTTCGTAATTTGTTGCTTTTATATTTAAGTTTTTCTTTAAATTTAAATGTGGTGCTAATTGAATAATGATAATGTAGATGAATCTAAGTGCTTTTTACTGTAATACTTTTTATAAATATTTACCAAATTTATTTCTAAGATTCACGCTTCTATTATTACTTTCACAAAATAATTTTTTAATTAATGCTCAAAAATCTAATGCAGATAATCAATCATTTGATTCTCTTTTTGTAAAATGGAATAATACCTTAGAAAAAAACCACCATGTTCTACGTTTAACTTGCCCAAAAATTGATACTGTAAGAATTGCTGTAATTGGCTTGGGTAACAGAGGAGAATCTGCTTTAGGAAGACTGCCAAATATTCCAGGTGTTAAAATAGTTGCTATAGCAGATATTGACAGTATTAAAGTAGATGACTTACACGAAAAATATTTCAAAGATTATCCATTTAGAAAGCCAATTAAGTATTATGGAAAAGACGATTGGAAGACGATTTGTCAAAGAAAGGATATAGACTTAATTTATGTCTGTACCCATTGGGAATTACATTCTCCAATAGCAATTTATGCTATGAAAAATGACAAACACGTAGCTGTTGAAGTTCCCGCAGCCATGACAGTGAAAGATTGTTGGAAGTTGGTTAAAACCTCTGAAAAAACCAGAAAACATTGTATTCAGTTAGAAAATTGTATGTATGATTTTTTCGAAATTACAGTTTTAAACATGTCACAAAATAATTTATTTGGAGATATAGTTCATACTGAGGGTGCCTATATACACGACTTAAGAGCTCTAAATTTTAGCAATACTTACTATTGGGATCATTGGAGATTAAAGAATTTACAAAAAACTAATGGCAATACTTATCCCACGCACGGTTTAGGACCATTAGCACATTTATTAAGAATACATAGAGGAGATAGAATGACTCATTTAGTATCTATGTCAAGCGATCAATATGGATTATCAAAATATGCTGAAGAAAATCTTACTAATGAAGAAAAATGGAATGGAAATAACTTTGAAAAGGGAGATATGAATACAACTTTAATTAGAACAAAACTTGGTAAAACCATAATGTTGCAACACGATGTTACTAGTCCTAGACCATATTCCAGGCTTTTCACCATAAGTGGAACTAAAGGTTTTGCTCAAAAATATCCTGTTAAATCAATGGCATTTGAACCCAAGGCTCACCGCTCTATAACTATAGAAGATATTAACGATACACTTTTGAAATATGAGCCAATTGTGATTAAAGAAATAAAAAATAAAGCAAAGCAAATAGGTGGCCATGGTGGAATGGATTATATAATGGATTATAGATTGATTTACTGTCTTAGAAATGGACTTCCACTAGACCAAGATGTTTACGATGCTGCAGAATGGTCTTCCATTGTGGAACTTTCTAAAAAGTCTGTAAATAGGAGTAGTAAACCAATGAATATTCCAGATTTCACAAGAGGAAATTGGAATTTATTACATAAAGTAAATTATTACATAAAGTAAGGGGTTATGCTTTAGTAACTTTAACTTTCAATGAAATTATAGATAAATTCTTGTTAATTGTAAAAGTTTTGAAATCTATTTTATTTTTTGATTTCATTGCCATAATTATAATCCCAAGACCTGCTCCTCCTTTTTTGGATATTTGTCCATTGGTAAGAGTTTCAAGATAAAGTGATTTTAATTCAGGTCTATCAAGAGTGTTTAAATGTTCTATATTTTTAGATACTTTCTCAATAGAACTAGTATCAATTAAGTTGGAAAAATTACAAATAAATGATTCTTCTTGGTCATACATATGGAAAAAAGAAAATTGATTGTTTTCAGGACCAAATTCACCATGGTTTTTGATGTTTTGAAGTCCTTCTATTAAAATATTAAAAATGTTTTTAATATTTTTTTTGGCAGCATTAATTTCAAAAAGTTTGGACTCTGCTTTTTCACTTAGGTCAGAAATTGTATCGGAATTCATTTCTCCAGAGTGTGTCAGAAGAAGGTTTCCATCAGCATCTTGAATTGCTTTTTTGGAATCATTATATACATTATCTATAGATTTGACAAAATCCATTATTAATCTATTTTAAATAAATATATATAATGTTTGTCAATGTTGGCATATTTTTAATGATGAACGGTTAAATTTTAATGATAAAGAGCTATGATTTTTTTAAGATCACTTTTTAAAAGAATATTATCTGTTTTTTTATAGCTAAAATTCAGATTAGTTAAAATTCTTTTGGTAATATGACTATATGGACAAGGGATAAAATAATATTCATTATTAATAACATTAATCTCTTGAATAAAGTCATGAATATCTTCATGCTTTAAAACAACTCCTTGGCTAAATGGATTTATGTAGAACATAACATCTTTTTTGGTGAATTGGTAGTTGTTTGGATATTGATGGATATCCTTAGAATTTAAGTAAGCTACTACAAAATGATTCGGTAAATTTATACCCATTATAGGAAGGTTCAAAAGTCTTGCAATTTCAATATATAAAATAGAATTTGTTAAAGGGTTTCCTTTCTTTGTTTGTAATAGTTTTCTAAATGATGAATTTTCAGGGGAATGGTAATTTTTTTTATCGCCTCTGAAATTATAATTATCATAAAGAACTTCATTAATAACACTTACTTTTTCAATAGGACTCATGCTACTTGCTAGATGAACAGAAATATCAGATGCTATCTCATTTAATTCGTTTTTAATGTAAGACTTAGTAATATTTGGGAAAAAATGTTGATCAATTTGATTTACTCCATCTATCAGATTTACGGGATGATGAATCCATTCTTTGTGTTCTTTTAAAATTTTCCTGATACTTATTTCATGAGTTATCCCACTTATTCTGGATTGGAATACATGGCCATATTCGTTTTCAAAATTCGCTTTTTCTAAGTGGGGAATACAATCTGTTCCAAGCTCTAAAAGTTGACTTTTAATCTGATTGAAAATCACTTCATCTGGATCATCAAGTAAACTTACCAGTGCAGCTATTTCGTTTTTACTCTTCATAACAAAGACTTAAATTTTATACGTTTACGATAATTTTGAATAAAAGTTATCTGAATTTATATTTAAATTCTTTTCAGTACTTTTTGAACCAAGTTAGCTACTGTCTTCTTGTAGTCTTCAGAAAAAGTATTGGTAAATCGATTTCCTATTACAGCACAAACTGTACATGAATGATGCCCAAGTAATGCACTGAGTCCATACAATGCAGATGTTTCCATTTCAAAGTTTAATATTTTATGATTTTTATGCTCAAACCTTTTAAGAAATTCATTCATGTCTGGCACTCTAGTGCTTAATCTTAACGTTCTTCCCTGAGGTCCATAAAACCCATTTGCAGTTGCAGTTATACCTTTAAACATTCCTTTTCCAATTTTACTTGCAAGTTCTTCACTTCCCTTGACAAAATAGGGTTTGTTGGCATCATTTGGCCATGGAGTCTGTTGTAAAAATGCTTTTTGAAGATCTATTTCCTCTTGCTCATAAACTGGTTTGTAAAAAGATAGTAGTCCATCAAAACCTAGTCCATGACTAGATAAAACAAAAGTGTCTACTGGAATTTCATTTTGTAGAGCTCCACATGTCCCTATTCGTATTATTTCTAAAGATGTATGTTTTTTTTTAATACTTTTTTTTTCAAAATCTATGTTGACTAGAGCATCTAATTCATTAATAACAATATCTATGTTATCACAACCAATTCCAGTTGAAATAACTGAAACACGCTTGTTATTAACTAATCCTGTATGAGTAATAAATTCTCTTTTTGATCTTTTAAATTCTATTCTGTCAAAATGTTTTGATATGGTCGGAACCCTTTCTTGATCACCAACTAATATAATTGTTTGACCAATCTCACCAGGTTTCAAGTCTAAATGATAAATCCTTCCTCCCTTAGTAATTATAAGTTCAGTTGGTGGAATAGTTTTATGGTTTGAATTAGCTTCTTTGAGCATTACTTAAATTTAGACAAAATAACTTTTTCAAGGGTCTAAACTGCTAAAAACTTTTTTCAAAATATCTGAGGTTCTTTTCATAGGATTTTTTCTTATCTCCTTTTCTTGAATTGCTACTAATTTAAATAGGCCAATTATTGCTTTTTCTGAAACATATTTATTCAAATCTGTTTCTACAGTTTCCTTTCCAGAAATTCTAGTGGATTGATTGTATTTTTTGACAAGAGGTTCCCAATAAACGGTTAGTTTCACTTTTTCAATTGCCTTTTTTACTTCAGGAAAAAATAAATTATACAACTCGTTGTTGGTTTGTTCTTTTAAATAATTAGTTGCTGCATTGTCACTTCCTTTAAGTATTTTAAAACCATCACTTACAGTCATATTTTTAATAGCATTTATAAAAATAGGAGCAGCTGTTTTACAGGCTTCTTCTGCTGCTTCATTAAGAGTTCTTTCAAATTTCTCAACTTTCGTGTCCAATCCCCATTGCATAGCTTTGTCTCTTACCGCTTTTGCTTCCGGAGGAAAAGGTATTCTTATCAAATCATTCTTTAGGAACCCTCCAATTGCAGAAGCCTGCTCAGAACCTTTATTTACCCCAACATTCAAAGCTTCTTTAAGACCTTTTATCACTTGATCGTTGCTTAGAGCACTAGGTTTTTCTTTATTTTGTGTCGGAATTTGTGTCTTTAATTTATTAGATATTTTATTGATATTTATCTGTCCACTGCAATGGCTAAAGACGAAAATAGCAGATGTTAAAAGCCAAGAAAATTTAATATTATTTTTCATTAATTATTTTTTAATGTTAAAGTATCAAAAATTTTGCCAAACTAATTCTTTATATGAAAACTTAATTCATAATTTAACAAAATGAAGTGTGAAATTATATCTGTAGGGGACGAATTATTAATTGGACAAACAATTAACACCAATGCTTCTTGGCTTGGTGAACAACTAAACAATCTTGGTTTTACAATGGCTCATGGCTTGGTTATTTCTGACCAAAAATTGGATATAATTAACGCTCTTAGTGTTGCTGAAAAAAGATCTGACATCGTAATAATTACTGGTGGTTTAGGACCAACTAATGACGATATTACTAAGCATACTCTAACCGAATATTTTAATACTACATTAGAACTTGACAAAGCAATTGAGCAAAATATTATCGATTATTTTAATAATAGAAATCTTCCAATTTTACAGACTAATAAGGACCAAGCTCTTCTTCCTAAATCTTGTCAAGTTTTGCCCAATAGTAGAGGGTCTGCTAGTGGAATGTGGTTTGAGAAGAGTGGAGTAATATTTGTGTCCTTACCTGGAGTTCCTTACGAAATGAAAGGCATAATGAACGATCATGTTTTTACTAAATTACTTGACTTAAAAGGAGAGGGTAGTGTAGTTGTTAATAGAACTGTCAGAACCCATGGAATGGGAGAATCATTTTTAGCTGAAGTAGTGAAATCTTGGGAAAATGATTTGTTAAAAGATGATTTGAAACTTGCCTATTTGCCATCTCCTGGAATTGTTAAGCTAAGACTCTCCATCATAGGAAAAGACAAAACTTCATCGGAAGCAAAGTTAGACTACTATATTTCAGAACTGAATAAGCTTATTCCTGATCAAATATACGGCTATGGAAATGCCACTATGGAAGGTGAGGTTGGTAAATTACTTATAGCTAAAAACCAAACTCTTTCTACTGCTGAGAGTTGTACAGGTGGGAATGTTTCTAAAATGCTTACCAGTATCAGCGGAAGTTCTTCTTTTTTTAATGGAGGTATTATTTCTTATTCTAACCAATCAAAATCTGTATTATTGGATGTATATGAAAAATACATTGATATAAATGGCGCTGTTAGCAAACAAGTAGTAGAGCAAATGGCAGCAAATGTTAGATTGAAATTTAATTCTGATTTTGGAATTTCAACATCGGGCATTGCGGGGCCAAATGGCGGAACAGATGAAAAGCCTGTAGGAACTGTGTGGATAGCTGTGGCTAATAAAGATAAAGTGATTTCTAAAAAACTAAACTTGGGTTACAACAGAGAAAGAAACATTCATGTTTCATCACTTTCTGTTTTGAATTTATTAAGATTAGAATTGTTAAAAAATTAGAATTTTCTAAGCCATGATATAGTTGGGATTGGGAATGAAGTAATCTTTCCTTTTTTATAAGTGTAATTGGGATAATTACCAATTTCTGTATTACGAGAATTATCTTTAAAGAATACACCTGCCAATGATATTTGAAATGCTTTACCATAAGATTTATTAAACCTCATTCCTGGCATTAAGATTAGAGTAGTATTTGTTATTACAGCATCATTAGTATTTAACTGTCGTCTTGGTCGTGTTATTGCAGTGTTATAATTTTTATTATTTTTTGTGTTAGAAATAAACATTCCATCTAAAATAAAACTTGCTTTTTCCCCAATTGGTGTAATTCCTCCAACACTAAGAAAAAGAGCATCATGAAAAGGAGTGTCAAAGTTTAGGTTATATGATTTGTCGTTGAAGTAACCGTATCCACAAGAGGCGCTAATGTTTTTCATTTTATTCCCTACTGATAATGTTCCCCAGTGTAACCCACCAAATATTTTACCTTGTGCAAAATATCCAGAGCTGCCTAATATATTTCCAACAGAAAAATGTACTTTATTATTTGAGAAAATCGAAAATTTACTAACTAATGTTATAGGACTTCCTATCCATGATGCTATAAATCCAAGTGATAATCTATCAGAAACAGCAAAATGTACTTCTGGACCAAATAAATTAATTAATGCATAATTTTCACCTTTCTTTAATGGAAGTGCATTATTAGTGAAATAATATCTTGTAGTAAATGGTCCTTCGGCTC
>CAJIYZ010000108.1 GCA_905181675.1 Bacteroidetes bacterium MED-G20 | reverse complement strand
CGTTTATATTTACTTTTTTAAGTTCAATGATAGCATTTTCATAATTTTTATCATTTAAATAAGAGATTCCTAAATTATACTGAGCTATAATACCAGCTTTTTGACCTGAATATTTTTTTGATATTTGTTTAAAACCTTTAAAAAATCCTAAACTATCTCCATTAATAGCAGATTTCCAATCTTCTTGGTCAAAAGCTTTGGACTCTGCTTGCCATAATTTTTCTAATGCTTCTTCTTCTTTAGGTTCAACTATCATTTTGTTGTAAGCTTTAAAACCTATAAATATTAAAATGACAGATAGAATAGCAATAGAATAAGTAGTGACTTTCTTTTTGTTATTTACGTAATATTCATAACCCTTTTCTCCAATAATAAGTTCTAAAGTGTTTTCACTTATGTTTTCTTGATTTTCAACATCAGAACTTGATGCTTTCTCTGCAGACTCTACTGTAGATTTAATTTGCTCTTTATTTTTTTCTTCTGCCATTAGACTTGTAATAGAAATCTTTCGATTTATTTAATTCGTTTGCAAAAATAGTTTTTTTTATAAATTAAAAACTAATCTTTTATATTGTAATTTTATAAAATGTATTTATCCAGTCTATCACTTTTAAATTTCAAGAACATTTCTCAGTCCGATTTAGTCCTTTCTAGCAGAGTTAATTGCTTTTTGGGTGACAATGGTCAAGGAAAAACAAATTTATTAGATGCAATATATCATTTAAGTTACACTAAAAGTTTTTTTAATTCTATAGATAGTCAAAATGTAATGTTTGAAGAGTCTTTATACGTAATTCAAGGTGAAGTTAATAATGAACAAGATCAATATAATTTGTATTGTGGCTTGAAAAAAGGAGAAAAAAAGATTTTTAAAAAGAATAAAAAAATTTATAAAAAACTTGCCGATCATATAGGTCTTTTCCCAGTTGTAATGATCACTCCATATGATATAAACTTAGTATTAGAGGGTAGCGAAACTAGAAGAAGATTTTTCGATGCACTAATTGCCCAATTTGATAAAAATTATTTACTGGGATTACTTCAATACAATAAGCTACTAAAACAAAGGAATGCACTTTTAAAAACAAATAGTAGTTCCATTGATTTGTTAGAAATTTATGAAGAGCAAATGGTTGAAAAAGCCCAAGAGATTCATCAGTCTAGAAAAACATTCATAAGGGAATTCATTCCAATATTTGATAAGTTTTATCAAGATATTTCATCTAATAAAGAAGAGGTAAATTTAAATCATCACTCATCATTGTACGAAAACTCAATGAAAGAATTATTTATTCGAAACAGAACCAAAGACCAATTAATTGGACATACTTCTACAGGTATACATAGAGATGATTTTTTATTTTCTATAGGTGGGAATCAACTTAAAAAGTTTGGTTCACAGGGTCAGCAAAAAACATATTTGATAGCTTTGAAATTGGCGAAATTTGAATACATAAAACTTAAAAAAAATATTACTCCTGTATTATTACTAGATGACATATTCGATAAGTTAGATGACCATAGAGTAGGGTATATACTTAACTTAATACAGAAGAATAATCTGGGCCAAACATTTATAACAGATACCAGTAAAGAAAAAATTCCCAATATTTTATCGGACTTAAAAATTGACAGTAATTTGTTTTGGGTAGAAAATGGTAATTCAACTAAAATAAATTAGATGAAAAAAAGAAATGCTAATGAGGAGAAATTATCCAATGTCGTTAATGATTTCATTGATAAGTTTGGTTTAAAAAAAAGATTTCAAGAACATGAAATTCTTCAAGCTTTTAGTGGGATTATGGGGCCATATCTTATGAAAAAAGTAACTAATTCTTATGTAAAGAATCATAAACTCTTTTTAAAACTTTCAAGTTCTTCTTTTAAGCAAGAACTATTGATGCAAAAAACAAAATTATTAGAACAACTTAATGCTGAAATTGGAGAAAATTACTTAAAAGATTTGGTTTTTATTTAACCAAGACCAACGTCTAGAGTCATCATTACAATAAACCCTGCAATTAAACCCATAGTGGCTAAATCTGTATTTCCTCCTTTTTGACTTTCGGGAATTACTTCTTCAACTACAATAAAAATCATTGCTCCTGCAGCAAAAGCTAACGCATAAGGTAAAACTGGTAATACTTGCAAAACTATTGCAGCTCCTATTACTGCAAATATTGGTTCAACTATAGCTGAAAGTTGTCCCCACTGCCAAGATTTAAACTTACTTAGTCCTTGTCGTCTTAAAGGTAGTGAAACAGCGAAACCCTCAGGAAAATTTTGAATTCCAATACCGATTGCTAGGGCAACAGCAGAGCCAAGTGTAAATATTTCAACATTTATAAGTTCTGGAGCTGCAATGGCACCAAATGCTACTCCAACTGCTAATCCTTCTGGAATATTATGTAAAGCAATTGCTAAAACTAAAAGAATTGTTTTTTGCCATTTTGTATTTACACCTTCTGCATTGGCTTTTTTTTCAAACAGATGGAGATGAGGGATGATTTTGTCTAGAACAAATAAAAATAATGCACCAAAAAAGAAACCAATTGTAGGTGCTAACCATGATGGTAAATTACTTAACCCTAATTCTTTTTGCATTTCTGCATACTCAATTGCGGGAGCTAATAAAGACCAAAAACTAGCAGCTATCATTACTCCACCAGTAAACCCTAAAGAAATATCTAAAACCTTTCTGTTAGAAGAATTTATAAAGAAAACTAATCCTGCTCCAATAGCTGTTATGATCCATGTAAATAAACCCGCTACAAGTGCTTGAATAATTGGATGCTGATCAATAAACCAAATTTTAATTATTTCAATCATGAGTTTCTAATAATAAGTTTTGACAAATTTTCTCTGAAAAAGTTAATTTTCTTTTATTTATTTCAACTATAAAAGTCCCGTCAAATTCTAAAACTTCTATAACATTCACAGAGTCTCCTAATTTAATTTTTTCTTTGTCTAAATAATTTAAAAGGCTTGCAGTTCCTTTTTTTACGCCAGTTATAATCCCTTTTTGAGCAGCTTTTAGTTCAATAAGAAGTTTTTGATTCATTTTTTCAATCTTACCATCTTTGTTTGGAATTGGATCACCATGCGGATCGTATTTTGGATTTCCTAAAAAATTATCGAGGTTTTCAATTAGTTGTTCTGATTTAATGTGCTCTAATTCTTCTGCAATGCTATGAACTTGGTCCCATCCGAAACCCAATTTATCTACTAAAAAAGTCTCCCAAAGTCTATGTTTTCTAACTATAGACAAAGCAATTAATTTCCCTTTTTTCGTAAGAGAAGTTCCTTTGTATTTCTGGTAGTTAATGAATTTTTTTTCCGAAAGTTTTTTTAACATATCGGTAACACTTGAAGGCTTCATATCTAAATATCCTGCAATAGAGTTGGTAGAAATAGAGTCATAATCCGTCTCAAGATGGTAAAGTGCTTTTAAATAATCTTCTTCTGACTGTGAATACATTTAAACAAAGTTAAATATTTTTTTAGACAAGCCTAAAAATTATATTTATTTAAACTAAATTAGCAAATATGAAAAGGATTTATCTGTGTATTTTCTCAATGTTATTTATATTCCAATCTTTTTCACAAAATTTTGATATTTCCGGAAAAGTAATTGACCAACAAAAAAAACCAATTCCTTTTGCACATATAACCAATTTAAATCAAAGTCTTTCTGTAGTATGTGATGTTTCAGGAAACTTTAAAATGAAGATTGTCCAGATTCCAACAATTTTGAAAGCTTCTGCAGTTGGTTTTGAAAGTCTGGAGTTTAATATCTCCATTAAGGATTATAAAGCTCCAATTACTTTATCTCTAAAGGAAGACAATGATTTACTCAAGGAAATGGTAATTAGCGGAACTCTTCAGCTAATTGAACGAAAACAAAGCCCAATACCTATTGCTGTTTATTCTTCCCAATTTTTAAACTCTGTTCCTTCTCCTAGCTTGGTAGAAGCAACCAATCAAATTACCGGCTTGAGACCACAATTAAACTGTTCAGTATGTAATACGGGCGACATTCATATAAATGGTATGGAAGGAGCTTATTCTATGATTGTAATTGATGGAATGCCTATTATGGGAGGATTGTCTACAGTTTATGGCCTACAAGGAATTCCCACAAGTCTAATTGATCAGGTAGAAGTTATAAAAGGTCCAGCTTCTACAATTTATGGTTCTGAAGCAATGGCTGGTCTAATAAATGTAGTTACTAAAAATATAGATTGTATCCCAAATCTATCTTTGGATTTTAATATTTCTTCTTGGGGAGAGCTACAGACATCTGTTATTTATAAATTAATAGACAGGCAAAAATTAAAAGCATTTTCTTCCTTAGATATTTTTAATTACAACAATCCAATAGACAATAATGAAGATGGCTTTACAGATCTCACACTTAAAAATAGATATTCTATATTTAATAAGTTTCAGTTTTTTAACGAAAACGGAACCAATCCTTTAAACCTTACATTGAGATATTTAAATGAAGAACGTTGGGGTGGCGAAATGAATTTCACAGAACAAGACCGCGGAAAAAATACATCCTATGGTGAGTCTATTTTAACAAATAGAGTAGAGGCAAGTTCTTTTTATCAGTCTTCAAAATGGACTAATTTAAAATGGCAAAATTCTTTTAGTTTTCATGATCAAAAGTCTTGGTATGGCCTAACAGAGTACCAAGCAAAACAAATTATTGGATTTAGTCAGGTAACATTGCATAAATTAATTGGAGACAAAAACAATTTACTTTCTGGTTTTGCCATTAGATACAATAGCTTCAACGACAATACAGCAGCTACTGTTAAGGCAGATAATTGGTTTCTTCCTGGATTATTTGTTCAAGATAATTTTAAATTTAGTGAAAACCAGAAATTATTATTTGGTTGGAGAACAGATTTTCATTCAAAGCACGGTTTAATACATTCCCCAAGAATTAATTACCAATTAGATATCACTGAGAATTCCTCTCTTAGAATAGGCTATGGAGACGGTTTTAGAGTGGTCAATGTTTTTACTGAAGACCATGCTGCTTTAACAGGTGCTAGAGAAGTTATCTTTTTGGAAGAATTAGAACCTGAGAAGTCCAAAAATTTAAATATTAATTTAAGTAATTCTTGGAATACAGATAATTTAAAAATAACCCTAGAATCCTCTGTTTTTGAATCTAGATTTTCTAACAAAATAATTCCAGATTTCTTTACCAACGATAACCAAATTATTTATTCTAATTTATCTGGTTATGCAATCGCAAGAGGAATTTCATCTGAAATATTCTTAAAAATACATAAGATTCCTTTGAAAATATCTGCCAATACAACTATATTGGATGTGTCTAATTTTAAAGAAAATACCTTAGGAGAAAACACCAAAAGTCAACAGCTGTTAGCAGAAAAATACAGCATTAAATGGTCCTTGAATTATACCTTTGAAAAATTGGGTTTAGAACTAGTTTATGCTGCCACCAATTATGGCCCAATAAGATTACCTCTATTAGAAAATGATTTTAGACCAGAGTATTCTCTTCCTTACACAATTCACAACGTAAAACTTTCCAAAAACTTCAACAATGGATGGAGTACATTTTTAGGTCTTAGAAACTTCACCAATTTTACTCCTCCAAAATATTCTATTTTGAGAGCTAATGATCCTTTTGATCAAAACATTAACGATCCAATTAATAATCCAGAAGGGTATACTTTTGATGCTTCCTACATGTACGCCTCTTTTCAAGGAATTAATATTGTTTTTGGAGGAAGTTTTGTGTTTTAGGAAATTTCTAGAAACAATATTTATTTTCTTCAATTAATTTTTTTGCAATTAATCTTCTATGATTCTTTAAATTATCTGGTTTTACTTTAGTAAACCTTTTTAGCCCTAATAATAGTATTTTTTGTTCGTCTCCCTGAGTAAGTGCATATATAGCTTCTTTGCCATTTTTAATAAATTTATCCACAGTGCTATGCAAGAAATTCACACACATAGAGATTCTTTCTTGCTGCTGATTACCACCTTCATTAGTAGTTAGTTTTTCAGTTTTTAAAAGAGCAGATTCTAACATATAGGTCTCTATAATCATCTCTGAAATATTCATCATTATTTCTTGCTCATCCCCAATTTTAACTCCTAATTTTTCTGAGGCTGTTCCAGCAATCATTAGAATTATCTTTTTTAAGTTTCTCAAAACGCTTTTATATTCTTTAAATACTCCTTTGGAAGAATTATCAAAATAAGGAATGCTCATCAATTCTTTTCCTACCTCTTTAGCTCGGCCAAATAAATCAATTTCTCCCTTAATGGCTTTTTTTAATACCATTTTAACAATTAATAATCTGTTAATTTCATTGGTTCCTTCATAAATTCTTGAAATTCGAGCATCTCTATAGCATGCTTCTACTTCAGATTCTGCAGAAAAACCCATTCCACCATAAATTTGAATAGCTTCATCGGATGTGTATTGAATTACTTCTGATGAAAACACTTTAAGTATTGCACATTCAATTGCATATTCTTCAACCCCTTGAAGTTTTGCATCTTGTAGACTTAGTCCCTTTGCTTCCAATCTCTTTATATTGTCTTCAATGTTTTGACCGCATCTATAATTACCTGCATCTGCCACATAAGTTCTAGTAGCCATTTCTGCAAGTTTGTACTGAATTGCCCCAAAAGAAGAAATTGGGGTTTTGAATTGTTTTCGCTCATTGGCATAGCCAATTGCATAATTAATTATTTTTTTTGATGCTCCAGTTACTGCAATTCCCAATTTTATTCTACCTACATTTAAAGAGTTCATAGCGATTTTAAAGCCTTCTCCTCTTTTCCCTAGCATAGCCGATTTTGGAACCTTGACCTTATTGTAGAATACCTGACGAGTTGAAGAAGATCTGATTCCTAATTTTGATTCTTCAGGGTTCAAAGTCAATCCTTCCACTTTGTCTTTTTCAAATACAAAACCTGTTATATTTTTATCGTTTTCTATTCTTGCAAATACTATAAACACATGGGCGAAACCAGCATTTGAAATCCATATTTTTTGACCAGTTATTTCATAGTGCTTTCCATCAGGAGTTAAGACTGCTTTCGTCTTTCCTGAGTTAGCATCAGAACCTGCATCAGGTTCTGTTAGATTGTAACAAGATATCCACTCACCAGAACATATTTTTGGTAAATAGTATTGCTTTTGCTCTTCGTTCCCGTAAAGTAAAATAGGAAGTGTTCCTATTCCAGTATGGGCACCAAAAGCTGTGGCTATTGATCCAGTTAAACTAGATATTTCCTCACAAATTAGCATTCCTGTATTGAACCCCATTCCTAAACCTTGGTACTTTTCTGGCACACTCACTGCTAAAAGACCTAGTTGACCAGCTTTTCGCATTAGCTTTTCTACCAAATCATAATCTTTTTCTTCAAAACGCATTATGTTTGGTTTAATTTCAAGATTTGAAAATTCTTCAGTAGCGTTGAACATCATCATTTGTTCTTCGCCAAATTCCTCCCTTATAAAAACTTCATTTGCATTGGTTTCTTTTACTAGGAATTCTCCTCCTTTAAGTACGTTTGCTTTTTTGATTTCTTTTACTTCCATTATCCTAGATTTAATTTAAAAGTTCAAATATTCCACATGCTCCTTGTCCGGTGCCAACACACATAGTAACTGCTCCAATTTTTTGTTTTCTTAACCTCATTTCATTTAGTAATTGAACACTTAGTTTGGCACCTGTACATCCCAGAGGATGCCCAAGAGCTATAGCTCCACCATTTACATTAACTATTTCTGGATTTAGTCCTAGTTCTTGAATAATTGCCACAGACTGCGAAGCAAACGCTTCATTTAATTCTATTTGCTCTAGATCACCAAGTTTCATTCCTGCGTGTTTCAATGCTTCTGGAATGGCATACAAAGGACCTACACCCATTATTTCTGGAGCTAGTCCAATTACCTTGTAACTAATTAATCTTGCAATAGGCTCAATATTCATTTCTTTAACCATTTCTTCAGACATTACCATTACAAAAGCTGCACCATCTGAAGTTTGGGAAGAGTTACCGGCAGTTACAGTTCCACCGTTTTTGAATACTGGTCTTAATTTTTTAAGAGACTCTATATTGGAATTTTTTCTTGGTCCTTCATCAGTTTTAGCAATATATTTTTTTTCTTGTTTTTTTTCTTCTTCGTCTAAAAAAATATGATTGATTTCAATGGGAGCTATTTGACTTTCAAAATGTCCATTTTCAATAGCGGATATTGCTTTTAAATGAGATTGTAATGCGAATTCATCCTGAGATTCTCTACTTATTTTATATCTACTCGCTACTTCCTCAGCAGTAAGTCCCATTCCCCAATACCATTCAGGATTCTCTTTACTCACTTTATGATGAGGAACTATTCTCCATCCTCCAAATGGAATAGGAGACATACATTCAACTCCTCCTGCAATAATGCAATGTGCAGCACCAGATTCAATTTGATATTTTGCAAGTGCAATACTCTGAAGTCCAGATGAACAGTATCTATTAATAGTCATTCCAGGAACTTTGTCAGTATTCAAACCCATAAGTGAAATCATTCTTGCTAAGTTTAGACCTTGTTCTGCTTCTGGAGTCGCATTTCCAACGATGATATCATCTATCCTGTTGGTATCTAACTCAGGAAAATCTTTCAACAAATGTTCTACCACTTGTTTCCCCATTTCGTCGGGTCGTGTAAATCTAAAAACCCCTTTCCCAGATTTTCCTACCGCCGATCTGTATCCACCTACTATGTATGCTGTTTTCATAACGAATTATTTTTAATTTCTTAATATTTTTCCTGTTTGCAACAAGCTTTGAATTCTCTCTAAAGTCTTTTTCTCAGAACATAATTCTAAGAATGCTTTTCTCTCCATATCTAGTAAATATTTCTCTGAAACTTCAGTAAGCTGAGAGAGATCTCCTCCTGCAAGAACATAGCCCAATTTTTCAGAAATAACTTGATCGTGTTCAGACATATAGTTGCCCGATTTCATAGAGGATGCCCCAGCATAAACTATACCTAATCCTTCTTGACCTAGAACGGTGATGTCTTTACGCATATTTTTTTGGACATATCCTTTTTCATGTAATTTCAAGCACATTTCTTTGGCATATGCTATTTGATTTTTTCTAGAAAGTATAACCTCATCAACTCCTTTTCTTAAAAATCCAAGTTCCATTGCTTCTGATGCTGAGCTAGAAACTTTGGCTTGTCCAATAGTTAAAAAGTTATCTCTAAATCTATTAATCCTCATATCTCCTTGCCTTAGTCCATCGGAGAATCTTAAAGCCATTTCTTTGGTGCCACCACCACCAGGAATTAATCCCACACCAAATTCAACCAATCCCATGTAGGTTTCTGAATGCGCAATAACTTTATCGGCATGTAAACATATTTCACAGCCTCCACCAAGAGTCATTCCGTGAGGAGCAGCAACTACAGGAATGGAAGAGTATCTAAGCCTCATAGTTGTATTTTGAAATGCTCTAACAGCCATTTCAAGTTCTTCATATTCTTGTTCTGCAGCTAGCATAAATATTATACCAACATTGGCTCCGGCTGAAAAATTAGCTCCTTCGTTAGCTATAACAATTCCTTTGTATTTGCCAGCTTCTGCCAAATCTACAGCATGGTTTAGTGCTTGCAATATTTCACTTCCAATGGTATTCATTTTAGAATGAAAAGAAACATTGATAATTCCATCGCCAATATCTAAAATAGAGGCTTCTTTATTTTGCCAAACTAAAGAACTTTTATCCAAATTTTTCAGAGTAATAACTTTCTCTAAACCAGGAACTATTAATAGTTTTTCAGTCTTAATATCGTAACAGTATTCAACGCCTTTTTTTAAAGCATAAAAATTAAACTCTATATTTTTATCAATCTTTTCTATCCAAATAGGAGTTTTAAGACCAAGTTCTTTAATTACTTCCAAACCTTCATTAAAGCCAACAGCATCCCACATTTCAAAAGGACCCATTTCCCATCCGAAACCGGCTTTCATGGCCTGGTCTAATAAAAAGATATCTTCTGATATTTCAGGAATTCTACAGGCAGAGTAACTAAAAATACCAGCAAATATTTTTTTGTAAAATTCACCAGCTTTATCCTTTCCATTAAATAAAACTTTCATCCTATCTTGAAGATTTTCTATTTTTTTGGCTTTTGAAATAGTTTCAAATTTTGATTTTTGATTCTTTGAATATTCTAAGGTTAATAGGTTAAGTTCTAAAATGTTTCTTTTGCCATTTTCGTCGACTGATTTTTTATAAAAACCTTGGCCAGTTTTACTTCCAAGCCAATTATTTTCTCTCATTTTTTGAACAAAATCTGGAATTTCAAAAACTTTGTTTCTTTCGTCTCTGGGACAATTTACTTTTAACCCATTCGCAACGTGTATTAATGTGTCCAAACCAACCACATCACATGTTCTAAAAGTTGCAGATTTTTGACGACCCATAATAGGGCCTGTTAACAAATCTACTTCACCTACTGAAAGTCCCATTTCTTTAACTGTATGGAATAATTCTTGAATGGCAAATACACCAATTCTATTGGCAATAAAACCTGGAGTGTCTTTGCATAAAACAGAACTTTTACCCAATATTTTTTCACCAAAAACTGTCATAAAGTCTATGATTTCTATCTTGGTGTCTTTAGTAGGTATTATTTCAAGTAGCCGTAAGTATCTTGCAGGATTAAAAAAGTGACTTCCAAAAAAATGCTTTTTAAAATCTTCAGATCTACTTTCCAGCATTGAGTTAATAGGGATTCCAGAAGTATTGCTAGAAACTAGGGAACCTTCTTTTCTAAACTGATCTACCTTTTCAAAAATAATTTTTTTAATATCCAATCTCTCCACTACTACTTCTATAATCCAATCATAGTCTTTTATTTTTTCAAAATCATCTGTAAAATTTCCTGTAGTGATGTTTTTTAATTTTGAATTTATGAAAAGAGGAGATGGTTTTGATTTTACAGAGTTTTTTAAAGATGAATCCACTAAAGAATTTCTTTTGTTTTTGTCCGTCTCAGACTCTTTATTCCTAGGAACCATATCTAATAGTAGGACTTTCATATCCACATTTGCAAGATGACAGGCTATACCCGAACCCATAATTCCAGAA
>CAJIYZ010000107.1 GCA_905181675.1 Bacteroidetes bacterium MED-G20 | reverse complement strand
AATCTGCTTGAACATAAACATCATAAGATGTAAGATCAGTTAAGCCAAATAAACTGTAAGAAGTTGAAGTTGAAGTAGAAAGAGTACCTGTACCAAGGGTAAATCCTTGTGTTCCGTACTCTACATTCCAAGATGTTTCGTTAGCACCAGCAATCCATGAAACATCTGCTGAACCTACAGAAATGTTAGAAACAGATAATGCAGATGGATCTAAACAAGAAGGAGTTTCTCTAATCTCGACATCATCAATTATTATATCATTGTAAAAATCTCCTGAACCTCCGCCAGACTCTGCTCTAAATCTAAATTGAGTAGAAGTAGTAGGACCAGTTAAGGCTACAGTATGTTCTTCCCATCCTGTGTTTAATTGAGCTATTGTACTAATGGTATTCCAGGTAGACCCATCCCAAGCTTCTACAAATAAATTATTTACGTCTGCTCCATTAGAGTTCACACTAAAATAAAAGAATCTTAATTGTGGAGTTGTTAATGATGAATAATCTATAGTAGGAGATGTTAACACTGCACCAACATCTGTGCCAGAAAAATCAATCCAAGCATAAGTTCCTGCAGCTCTTCCATTTGAACCAGCAGCATAACCAGGATTTCCTGAAAATACCCATCCCGAACCAGATGTTTGAGTTTCTGACCAACATGATGGAATAGAACTTGCCGCATCAAAAGTTTCTAAAAATGGAGCTGTTAATGGATCACAAAGTGTTGTTACTGATAAAGGACCAGCCCATAGACTTACACCACTAGTGCCACAATCAGCTTGAACATAAAGGTCATAAGAAGTATTCCCTGTTAAACCAGAAATACTAGTGGGATTGGAAGTAACAGCTATAATAGTACCAGTACCTAAAGTGAAACCAGTAGGTCCATATTCTATATTCCAAGCAGTTTCATTTCCTCCGTTAGTCCAACCAAAGTCTAAAGAATTATTAGTTAATGAAGTTGCAACTAAAGTATTAGGATTAAAACAAGAAGGTGTTTCTCTTACTTCTGCATCATCTAAAATTAAATCACTGTAAAAATCTGTACTTGAGCCACCAGATTCAGCTCTAAATCTAACTTTAACCATTGTATTATTATAAATACTTGATGAAAGATCTACAGTTTTTTCTTCCCAACTAGTATTCAATTGAGCAATTGTATCAATAGTATTCCAGGTAGAACCATCAAAGGTTTCTACATACAACTCATTTACATCAGCACTATTTGTATTCACACTGAAATAATTAAATTTTAATTGTGGTGCAGTTAATGAACTTACATCAACATCTGGAGCTTCCAAAAAAGCACCTAAATCTGTACCACTAAAATCGATCCAAGCATAAGTTCCAGAAGGTCTTCCATTAGTACCAGCTGCATAACCAGGATTCCCTGAAAATACCCATCCAGAACCACTTGTTTGGTATTCTGTCCAACAAATTGGTAAAGATGCATTATCAAAAGTCTCTACTGTTGGAGCAGTTATAGCGCCACAAGGAGTTGTAAATGTTAAAGGACCAATCCATGAACTCAAATCTCCGCTTGCACAATCTCCTTGAAGGTAAACATCGTAAGAAGTAGCAGCTACTAAACCAGAAATGGAGGTTGTTGTAGATGAATAAATAGTATTACCATTTACAGTAATTGCATCAAATTCAAATGAATTGTCATTAAATTGCATTTTAACATATCTGTTAAATGTAACCGCATTAGCAGTAATTGTATTTAAACCTAACTGTAATGATACACCAGCAGCACTTGGCTGAAAAAATGAATTTGATGGGTTTGCAAGAGATTTGATTAATCTCATTTTTGCACCACCTGCAGGTAAACTAGTAACATTTATAGTAAATGTTTGTGCTCCTTGTGAAGTAGCTCCAGCACTTGTTAAAACAACAGGATAAACATGAGACCATGTTGCATTACTACCAGTTAAAAATAATGAACTTTGGTTGGCAATAGTTGTTGAACCACTAACTGTAGAAGAAGTTCCACCACTTCCTTGAGTGTATCCAGTTGGACCATATTCAAAATTCCAAGAAACTTCTGAACCACCTGCAGTCCAAGAAACATCTGCAGAGTTTGAAGTTATATTTGAAGCTGTTAGACCAGAAGGGTCAGGACATGCAGGACATGCGTTAACACCAGTAATACTTGTTGGTGCAGAAGAGCCAGCTCCTTGATCAACAATTAATACTGAATTATTGTCAAATACTTGGTAAGAATTTTCACCAGCGAAAGAACCAGCAGTGTAATTAAAATCTACAACATCGCCAATATCTACTGGTATTTGGTAAATTTCTGGACCTGTTCCATTTGCAATTGTTAATGCTGAGAATACTGCTGTACCATTAACTACTACATCCATAGAACCACCGTTCCATCCATCTCCATAAGAATCTGTTAATTCTAAAGTGAAGAATCCACATGTACCCGCAACAGGTGCATAAACACATGGATCACAACTTCCCCAACATACATTAGGTAAAGTAGCATCTACATTTGAGACTACTAAAGTTCTATTAGTATAAACTGCATCTCCATTTGTACATGGAGCATTAGGATCATTTGTTTCTTGAGATGTCCAATTATCTGCAGCAAACTTGTATTCGTAAGAACCAGGAAGTAATGAAATAGTACCTTCCCAAACATTATCGCCATCGGCATCTGTCATAGGATTTGAAGCACCAGCCCAACCATTCCAACTTCCGTTAATTTCCGGAGTAGTAAAAGTTGATGTAACTAATCCCATATCAACTTGGAAAGTAATATTTACTGGAGAAGGCTGACAAGAAGATACAGACACATCATTTGCAAAGTTAGCCCCTGCTGGTGGAGCACCACCTGTGTAAAGAGTTGTTCCAGCTGGATCTGTGATTGTAAAAGAAACTTCGTTATCATAGCTTCCAGCATTCCAAGTAAAAGATACATTATCTCCGTTGTTTGTGTATATAGAGTCTGTTCCGGTTAAAAGCCCACCACCTAAAGTCCAATTATCAACAACACTTCCGCCAATAGCAACATCAATAGAACCACCGTTCCAAGAATCACCCCAAACGTCTGCCATAGCTACAGTGTAATAACATCCCGGAGGAGTTGGACATGTAGCGTCACATGTTCCAAAACAATAAGTAATAGTAACATCAGCTGTTACTGAAGGTAAAATTCTATCGTTATAATTTGCTGGATCGCTACAAGCTAAACCAGTCAAGTCTTCTTTAGCTCCCCAGTCTCCCCCATTTGAAGGGCTATTAAGGAAAATATAGTTTCCAGTAGTACCATCTGCAAGAGAAATTGTTGTTTCCCAAGTACCATCACCATCGGCATCGCTCAAAGGATATGCCATTGCATCTCCTAATACACCACCGCCAGCATAAATACCGTTAGCACCTACAGTAATATTTGAGGCATCAACCTGAAAAGTAACATCGAAAAATACAGAAGGAGGAGCTGGACAAGTTCCATCTGCTTCACAACTTCCAAAACAATGTAACATTGTAGTATCTGAAATAATAGTAGGAAGTGTTCTGTCATTGTAATTATTAGGATCGCCACATAATTGACCATTTAAATCTTCTTTGGTTCCCCAATCACCACCATTGGATGGGCTATTTAAAAATATATAGTTTCCAGTTACACCAGTATTCATGGTTACTGTTCCTGTCCATGTACCATCACCATCCGCATCAAATAGTTGAACGGCCATAGCATCTCCAAGGACACCGCCACCTGCATACATACCATTAGCACCAACAGTAATTGAAGCTGTATTAACACTTAATGTTAAATCATAAGTAGGAGAAATTGGAGGTGTACAAGTACCATCAAAGGCACAATTACCATAACAATGCTGGATAGTAGTATCCGAAGTTATTGTTGGAAGAACTCTATCGTTATAATTCGAAGAAATACCACAAGTAGTTCCTGTTAAATCTTCCTTAGTTCCCCAATCACTTCCAGATGTTGGACTATTGAAAAATGCATAGTAATTTGGTCCAGAACCAGCAGAAATAGTAGCAACACCTTCCCAAGTACCATCACCATCGGCATCGGTTAGTTGTAATGCATCAGATCCACCCAAGAATCCACCACCAGCATACATACCGTTAGCACCAACAGTAATATTGGCTGTGTTTACTTTTAAAGTAACATCGTAAGTTGCAACACATGCAGTAGTTGCTAAAGGAAAAGGACATCCAGAGGTTTGAGTAGATGAAGAGTTATCTGAACAATCATTTCCACCAAAAACCCAGTTTCCTACGTTTGTTGCTAAAGTATCTTTCCAAGCCCAAGAATCTCTATAGGTGTAAGAAGAACTAGTAATATCACCAAAAGTTTCAATTACCGCACCGTTATGAAATAATTCGTAAGCATCGTTGCCATTACCATCGGGAAAACTTGAGTTTTCAATAATATTAGTTGGTAACAAAGCACCATTGAATTGTTCTAAACATCCTGCAAAGTAGGAAGAAAGAGATGCTTGGTCTCTACATATTACAATATGTTCTCCAGCAGATACACTAACTGCAGGGAACGTAAATTCTTGACCATCTGTACCACCACCATTATTAGCAGATCCCATACCATATACACTTAAATCGGAAATACTTTGGTTAGCTGTAAGCATTATTGCTTTTCCAGCTGAACCACTTAAACCAAAATCCATAATACCTGTCAACGTCAATGCTGGAACTGTAGGTTGTGGTTGGTTGTATAATTCAATTTTTTGAAGATGACAAACATCACCTGATGCAATTCCCCAAGGAGCTCTGAAACCGAGCCTAGCAATTGGTCCGCTGTAAGTACCTGAAGTTGGTGTAGAAGTTAAATCAATTTCAACGGTTTGAAATGTTGTTGTATTTGAAAAATCTCGTGGTAAATCAAATACAGCAAATGTAGCATTTCCAGCTGCTAAATTGTAAAAATATAATTTTCCTGAACCTGCTCCACCAGCAGCATAAGGAGTTTTGAAAGTAACTCTTGCTCTATCGTAATTTGATGAATTTAAGTTTAAATCTGCTGTTAAGTTACCAGATCTTGCAACAACCTGTGATCCTGTAGCATTCATGTTCATAGCATCATTTCCTATAGTTAAATTACCTCCACCACCACTAGTCCAAGATTCTTTGGAATCGTTAAAATCAAATACATAATTTTGATCTGTGCAAGATGTACAAGTAATTTTTATTTTATCAATTTTTGCTTGTTGACCTTGAGTTTTTATAAGCTGAAAGCTTGCCATCTCATCTACATTAGGAGTGTAAGAACAAGAAAGTTCTTCCCAAACACCATTTGCAGATGTATTTCCTGATGTTGCAACATCAATTCCTCCAACATTTATTCTTAGAGTAACATAAATTCTACTATTATTAGTCTTTACAAATGCTTTGTATTCATAGGTATTACCTGCGTATAATTGCATATCTCTAGAAGCACTTGCTGCACCTGAAACTCCTAACTGAGCAAAACATGAAGAACCGGAAGCCCCACCACCACTAATAATCTTATGAACAAAATCTCCTGTACCCGAATGGGCATAACCACTAGAATTAGTGGAGAGACTTTCGTTAATTGTAAAATTACCACCGAAATTTTCGGTGTATATTGTTTTTTGTGCATTAATTATCGACGTACTAAATAATGTGGCTAAAAGAATAGTATATAATTTCTTCATTTTTGTGGTTTAAATATTTGTATATTTCTATGTAAAAGCAACTAATTAACAGGAAATAAAACAGGGTTATTAACAATTAAGTGTTGATTAAACAATAACTAATTTAAAAAAAAATAGATACAATCCATTTTAATTTTGAACTTTTTGTGTTTGAATTGAACAAAATAGTAAATTCATAAAAATAATATTCACTGTAAAGATGTTATTACTACGTAATTAAAAACATACATTTTATGATTAAAATAATAACAAAAGTTTTTTTAATTTGCTTCCTTATTTACTCCTTTGTAGAATACAATTGTCAAACTGAAAATCCCCTAAAAATTAATAAAGAATTTATTTTAAATAGACCAGCTATGCAGGGTAATCCTGGTTTTTTCTTAGATGATTGGCAAGAAAAGAAAAATCCTAAAATTAAAGTTTCTAAAGAATTAATAAATACAAATCAAAACCCAACGACCTACTCTGTTACGGACTTCTCTCAACCTTTAACTAAAATTTCAAAATATATTTTTGGCAATAATTTAGGACATTGGACAAGTAGAAAATTTTTAGAAGAAGATGAATTTATTTTTAATTTGAAAGATATGGGAATTCAAGTAGTTAGGTTCCCTGGTGGAAATGCAGCTAATGACTATTTTTGGGATGCAGCAGATGTAAACGATTGCCCAGAAGGAACTCCAAGCATAATTTATAAAAGTGATTTTAAAAAAACTACTTCTCCAAAACTTGGAACCAAAGGATCTTACAGAACAAGACCTCAAGATTATTATGAATTACTTATGAGAACAAAAGCCACTGGATCTATATGTGTTAATTACAGTTTTAGTCTTTATTCAGAAACCGAAGATGAAATAAAAAGAGTGAACGATGCAGCTGAATATGCTGCTTCTTGGGTTTATGAAGTGAATATAAAAAATCAATTGGGAATTAAATTTTGGGAAATAGGCAATGAAAACTGGGGTAAATGGCAAGCTGGATACAATGTTAAAGAAAGAGGAATAATAGATCCTAAAAAATATGGCGAACACTGTAGAGTTTTTATAGAAAAAATGAAAGCTGTTGATCCTTCAATTAAAATAGGAGTTGTTGGATATCAAAAACCTAAATCAAGAAACCCCGTACAAGCGAGATGGAATGAATTGGTAATTCCCGAAATAATAGATTTTGCTGACTTTTACATACTTCATGATTATTATGCCAAATATGGAGCTACTCTTAGTCCTTTAGAAATGTTGGCAGCAGTTGACACCACCTATTCACATATAAAAGTTGTAAACCAGGCCATTGAAAAATTTACAGATAAGAAATCTAAACACTTACCAATTGCACTAACAGAGTTTAATACTAGAAGCAATGCAACCATTTCAAAAAACGATGGAGCAACCAATGTTTCTCACTCTGCAGGAATATTTTTTGCACATTCTATTGGAGAAATTATTAGACAAGGTTATGGAATGGCCATGGTTTGGGATTTTGAAAATGGCTATCATGATGGGAAAGACCATGGAATGTTCGCCTCAAAAAAAGAAACTGATGTTGACTGGCTGACACCACATCCCTCCTATTTTCATTATTATTTCTATAACCAATGTTTTGGCGACACCTACTACGAAACCTTCTCAACAAATAATTCTATTAGAATTCACGCATCTAGCTTTAGCTCTGGTGAAGTAGGTCTAGTTGTGGTTAATATTTCTGGGAAAGAAGAAATTGTGGAAATAGAACTTAAAAATATTTCTCCAATGGAATATGCAGGTACTTATGAATTATATAATGACAATCCATTGTCAAGAAAAACTGGAATTAATGGAGTGCTAACAAATAAAAATGCTGGAGGACCAGCAAATTTTAAAAAAATACCAGCAAATAGAGTAGATTTAATAGATAATAAAATAAAAATTTTGTCAAAACCATTTAGCGCAAACTATATTTTAACCAAAAAATAATGAAAGCAAAAATATTCTTTTCAATTTTATCCCTGTTAGCATTTATTATTCTCTCAAGCCTCCAATCAAAAAAAAATCCTGTGGTTACAAAAAAACCCAATATTATATTTATTGCCGTGGATGATTTAAGACCACAACTAAATTGCTATGGGAAAAATCAAATAATATCTCCAAATATTGATGATTTAGCTTCTGCATCTTACACCTACGAAAATGCCGTGTGTAACTTCCCAGTTTGTGGAGCTTCAAGAGCCTCTTTACTAACAGGTCTTAGACCAAATAAAAATAGATTTAAAACCTTTCACTCTAGAATGGATGAAGATGCAAACGATGTTTTGACTATTGGAGAATGGTTTAAAAAAAATGAATACTTCACTCTAAGTTTAGGAAAAATATCCCACCACACTAATGATTCACCTGAAAGTTGGTCCATTCCTGCATGGAGAGGAGAGAAGAACTGGAGAGATTATCAAACTAAAGAAAATATTGAATCTGCAGAGACCAATAACAATAATGGAGCTGCAGAAGCTTTTGAAGTTGGAGAAAATCTGATAGATGACTACGGAGATACTAAAATGGTAAATAAAGCAATGGAACAATTAGATGAATTAACCAAAAAAGAACAACCATTTTTCATGGCACTTGGATTTTTGAAACCCCATTTACCTTTTAATGCACCTAAAAAATATTGGGATTTATATGATGAAAAAGATATTGAATTAGCTTCTAATCGATACCAACCCGAAAATGCTCCTAACATATCTATGCATAAATATGGAGAGCTTAGAAAGTATACCAATATTCCATCAAATTTTAATGATGGAATTCCTGATTCTATACAAAAGAAATTAATTCATGGGTATTATGCTTGTGTTAGTTATATAGATAACGAGATTGGTAGACTTATAAAGCATTTAAAAGATTTAGAAATTTATGACAATTCTATCATAGTGCTTTGGGGCGACCATGGATGGCAACTAGGTGAGCACAATCTATGGGCCAAACATTGTAATTATCAAACTTCATTAAAGGTACCTCTTTTACTGAAGTACCCACAGCAGAAAAATCAAAAAAGAATAAATACTGTAGTAGAACTGCTTGACATATATCCTACTTTATGCGATTTGAGTAATATAGGTAAGCCAAAGCATCTTCAAGGAAAAAGTCTTTTGTCTATCAATGATTTAGATCCAAAAAACATTAATGGATATTCAAAATACCATAAGGGAGAAACTGTAACATCTATAGATAAATCCTATACAGAATGGAGAAATAAAGAAAACTTAATGAAAGCTAACATGATGTATGACTTAGTAAATGATCCCAACGAAAATACAAATATTTCAAAAAATAAAGAAAATTCTTCCTCGATTATCAAATTCCAATACCAATTGGATTCCGTTAGATCTTTAGATTAATTTTTATTAAACTTCTGGGTAGTTACTACTCCTTTTTTATTGAAAAAATGGAGGAAATACATCCCATTATCCATATTGTCAATACCTACAGTAAGATTTTTTAGACCTAAAAGAGGTATTTGCTTAATTAAACTACCGTTAATATTTGTTATAGCTAATAAATTATAATCGTTATTTAGATTATTTACATTAATAATACTTTTAGAAGGATTCGGAAATATTGCTAATTTACTTGAAAAAGAATCCTCTAAAGAAGATACAGTGGAGCATAAATAGTCAGAGCCATTAACAGTTGCATAATCTAAATAATACATCCCAGGGTCTTGAAATTGAATTTTAAGTAGTCTAACATCACTCATAATAGTAGAATCGTGTGAAAAAGAAAAACAATATTCTTTCCAATTAGATATGGTAGAAAATGAATTGGATGAAAAGGCAGTAAAAGGAGCTGATCCAAGCGATGCAATAGCATTAAAGTTTAAATTATCTAAAGAACCTTTCATCCAAAAACTAACAGTATAAATAGAATCTTTTACAATATCGGTTTTACAACTAGAAAATTGGATAGATCCAGTTGTTGTTCCAGGAGTATTAACTAAGATCATAGCGGATTGAAAGCCGTTTTGAGCTTGAGAAGGGGTAATACTCATAGATGCAACAGCACCATTATTAATGGTCTGGGTCCAGTCAGAAAGATCTGCTTCAAAGTCCCCATTACAAAGATATGGTTGGATAGGTAACTCCTCTAGCCATACATTGTCCATAAAATAAATTGCATCATTTAAATACTTAAACTTTGCCATTCTCACATTGGCATAAATAGTAGTATCACTCTCTGTGATAAAAGTATATTCAGCCCAACTATCTGAAATAGTAAATGTTTCTGAACTATAATTAGTAAATGGTGGCGCACTTAAAGAACTTGTTGCAATTAATTGATTTCCATTAGTATTTGATTTTGCCCAAAAGTGAACTTTATACTTTACATTTTTTTTAATATCTGTCTTACAGCTAGAAAAAATTGGCTGTCCCAAAGAAGTATTTGACACTTCTACCCTAGCTGACTTAAGATTTATTAAATTCTGAAAATTTGAACTGTCTGAAAATACAGAAATATTCCCACCATTATTTGAATTAGACCATTCTGAAATACCGTTTTCAAAATCACCGTTGCAAACTTTAGTATTGGTAGGTAAAGAAATAATTCGCTGAAAACTAAACTCGTCTATATGATAAACACCATTTGATTGTGGCTTTACCTTTATTTTAAGATTATTAACAGCAGAAGAATCAGATGTATACATGAAGTATTTTTTCCAATTGGAAGTCATGGTAAATGTCTTGGAAGAATAATTGGTGAAGGGTGCTGAAGAAGGTTGTAAAACTACCAACAAATCATTTATAGAATCAGATTTTGCCCAGAAAGAAATTTCATAAAAAAAACCCTGCTGCAGATTTAAAAAACAACTTGTTAAAGCACAAGAATTAGAAGGGAGAGCAATATTATTTACATCCATTTCTAGTCCATAAACACCATTATAAGCAGAATTGGAATTGATAGTGAAATTTCCAGAAGATGTTCCATTACAAAAAGTAGACCAATTATTTAAAGAGTCTTCAAAAGAAGGATTACACAAAGAATCGGACTGAGAATAAAGAAAGTTACTTACTATAAGTAGAAGCAACGAATAGACAATACGCATGATTTATATTTTTTGTTTATTAATATTAAAGATGTTTGGTTTTTAACTTATTAGGCTCATTATAAACTCTTTGAATAACAGTATCTGTCATTAATTTCATTTGTTCAAGAGAAAAATCATCTTTGTATTCCTTTTTTAATTCCACTAATCTTGACTTAAGCTTGTCAATTAAATCATTGGAAGCTTCCGAATAAATATTATTCATTTCATTTGGATCATTTTCTAAGTCGAATAATTCCCAATTATCCATTGAGTAATAAAAATGAATTAGCTTATATCTAGAGGTCCTAATTCCATAATGAGGTTGAACCTTGTGCCATTTTGGAAATTCATAATAATGGTAGTAAACAGCATCTCTACCAATAAACTCATCATTTTCAAAAACAGCTTTAAAACTTTTACCTTGGATGTTTTTAGGAACTTCAATTCCTGCAAAATCTAAAAGAGTAGCGCCAAAATCAATATTCATAATCAGTTCATTGGATTTGGTTCCTGGTTTAATTAACCTTGGATTCTTTACTAAAAATGGCATTTTAAAAGACTCTTCATACATCCATCTTTTATCAAACCAACCATGTTCTCCTAAATAGAAGCCTTGATCTGATGTATAGACAACAACCGTATTCTCTGTTAAACCGTTACTATCTAAATAATCTAACAATGTACCAACTGCTCTGTCTACTCCAGCTATACATCTTAAATAATCTTTAATATACTTCTGATATTTCCATTTCTTTAACTCCACACCTTGAAGAGTATCATTTGGTGTCCAAAATTGACCATTATCTCCGTAAGACAACCATCGCATAGAATCTCTTCTTGACATTCCAGATGGAGCAATTAGTTTAAGGTCTCTTCTATTTAAATGATTTTCAATTTCCATCATATTTTCACTTGCTGCAATTCTTCCTTCATACTCATCGTTAAAAGTTGACGGCTCAGGAAAATCAAAATCTGAATATAAATCGTGGTAAATAGAATCTGGTCTCCAGTCTCTATGTGGAGCTTTGAACTGATACATTAACATAAATGGCTTTGAGGTATCTCTACTTGAAAGCCAATCGATACAGTCGTCTTCAATTACTTTAGTAGAATGTCTATTCTTTTCTCTTACTTTCTGCTTTCCATTAATACTAAATTGTGGATGAAAATAAGTTCCTTGTCCTCCCCAGTTCACCAACACTTTTGAGTAATCAAATCCAGTTGGAGTTGTTCCCAAATGCCACTTCCCTATAACAGCTGTTTGGTAACCATTTTCCTGGAATATTTTAGGAAATGTTTGCTGACTACCATCAAAATCTCCACCATTAACATTTTTATAAAACCCATTAACGTGAGATAAATTACCTGTTAAAATAGATGCTCTACTTGGACCACATATTGAATTTGTACAAAACACAGAATTCATAATTGCTCCACCTTCTGCAATTCTATCAATATTTGGGGTTGGAGCAAGCTTGCTAATCTCAGAACCATAAGCGCTTATGGCTTGATAAGCATGGTCATCGGCCATGATATATACAATATTTAAAGGTTTAGGTTCACTTTTGGAGACTTGGTTATTTGTGTCTTTAGTAGTATTACAACTTAAAAATAATAGAGTAAAGACTAAGAAATTAAAAATATGTTTCATAAAATATGAGGGTTATAAGGGTTCGTTATAAGTAATTAAGAAATAATCTGCGAAATAACCAAACTGACCATTTGCAGAACCTGATTGAGAATTAGTAATATCGATTCTAATAATATTTTGAGGTTTTAAAATACCATCTACCAATATATTATTGCCACTTTGGTCAATAATCAAATCATTAAAAGTTAGACTGTGTTTATGCCATTGAGAATCTGTATTAAGATTAACTTTAAGAGCATAAGCTTCGTCAATACCAGAATCGTAAGAACCATTGCCATTTTCGTCTTCAAAAACCTTTATTACAAAAGCACTGCCTAAGTAATCACTGTTAAAGAAACCATTGAAAAATATATTGTTTGGATCTGTTTCAGTAATGGTATTGCTATTAAAAGAAAATCTTGCAGCACCAAACCAAGCAGCACTGCCAATGCCTAAAGTACTGAGGTAATTATTTCCGTGGAGAGCAAAATTACTATTTGAATAAACTCCAAATTCATCATTATTTGAACTCGTGACAATGGAATATTCACTTGGATCTTCAAAGCTGGTAAGCAATAGCCCTAAATTACTTAAATCTCTTTCACCTAGTATTAGAATAGAATCGTTTAATACAGTATTGTGATTATTAAATGATAGCGTAATGTCACACCACTCATATTGCTTAAAAAAGACATTGTCTGAATTCCCCAACCAATAAGCATCATTTAAATTAGAATTTGAACCATTTATTAAAAAAGAAGCACCAGAACTTCTACCAACAATATCTATTTGATAATCCGAAAGAACAGAGAATTCAGCAAAAAACAGAACTGTGTCACCTATCGAGAAGTCCACCCCAACAGGTTTGTTGTTGGAAAGAGGCTCGAGAATATCTAAAGAACCATAAATACTTTCTATGGGAGGCCCTACAAACTCATCTTTTTCACAAGAACTGAGAAAAAGAATAGAAAATGATAGTACTGTAAATTTTAATATTTTAATCATTTTAAAATTTAATTTGTGCTAAAATAAAGAATTGATTTATTATGAACGATAAATTAGACATTTCATAATTACATTTCACGTATTGGTAATTTAATAATAAACTAGATCTCTTAGTAAAATCATATTTTAAGCCAATAGAATTTATGGTGTGATTCATGTCAGTCTCAAATTTATCAAAAGATGAAATTGTAAAATTATTATCTCTTACAGATAAATAATCTAAGCCTTTAGATTTAATTTCTTTATATCCATAGAGCAAATGAAAATCTTTAAATATCTCAAAATCTAACCCTAAATCTAATATTGAATTATCAAAATCTACATTTTGAACAAATATTTCAGGAGAATGTTTTCTTTGGGCATTTGAATAATGAAATCCTCCATTAATTAAAATAGTTTTCTTAAAATCTAATATTTTATTAATAAATATATTAGATACTAACGAGTAGGATGAGTATTTTCTTTTATCCAAAACCCCTTCTCCAGTAAGATCATTTAAAAAAGAAACTTTTCCTTGAATGTAAACTACTTTTGAACTATCAGAATACTCTATCATTGAAGTGATTCCTCTTCGATTAGGAGTAGCTATTCCGTAGGGCTCACTAACGCCAAATATTGGATTGAATTCGTCTAGAGAATAATCAATTTTTCTATTGTAAAAAGATGCAGATCTAAAAAAACTTATGTCTGTAATAATATCGCTAGCAATAACTTCTCTGTTAGTGGAAGAATTAGCAACTAGTGGAAATAAGTTAGGTGCCAAGGAATAATTAATTCTTTTGGTTTGTGCACCTGGTGAAGAGAAATCATCGCTCACAGATCTGTAGTTTAAAGTGAATAAAATATTTTTTGATAAATTAGTTTTAAAGTCAAAACTCATAAACTCACCATCAGTCCACTTACTATCGCTAATTGAAGAATAGTTTGTTCGTTTTGAGATGCCAAGCTCAGATGAGAGCTCTATATTCCTAAATTTAAATGCTGATTTAGAAGAAACAACATGATTGTGTAGATTGGTATCTAAAGAAATACCTTTGTTATTGGTAAATAAATCAATATGGTTAATTCCTAAAGAAAAATATTCACTAAAAAATGTAATATCTCCACCGTAGATAAATACATCAGGAATTGAAATTTCGTTGGAAGCTAACTCTCTAGTTCCAAAAATTTTATAATTAAGACTATCCTTTTTAGAAAATGATTTATTACCAAACAAAGTTGCACCTTGCCTTCTCCAGTAATTTTCGTTATTGAAATTTTCATAGTTCTGAATATTTCGATAATTGCTAAAAAGAACACTTTCATTAATATTACCTTCCTGATTTGAATTCCACAAGGTAAATGGAGTCATTTTTAAATCAACATCTCCAATTTCAAATGAAAAGTACTTATTTAAATCACCAAATATTAATAACCTTCTTAAATTTAAATAAGATGAAGAAGTATCAAAAACTTCTAAATTTGAACCCATTCTGAGTTCGCTATATAAACTCACATATTTATTTAAACTACCCTTGATTGCTAGGTCAAATACAATATTAAAGTCTTGAGAAATATCGTTATTTATAGTATCTTCTTCATCTAGATGTGAAGATTGAGAAAAAGATCTAGCCAAGCCGCCAATTTCAAATTTGGGAAATTGAGCATGGATAGAAAATGTGGTAATTACGGCTATAAATAAAAATATTAATCTCATTAAAAATAAACTTTTAGTTCTACAGTAGATTCATATCCACTATAGAGATTATTTGAAAAATTATTATCCATGTAACTTACTTTTTTTAATCTTAAATAAAAACAAGAGTTTTTAGAAATACTGTAATCAAAACCAACTCCTAAAACCTTTCCTATACCGTCTCTAGGATTATACATATTGTCAGAATCTAAAACATCGCCTAAACCAGAATTTGAGTTTCCTTTTATAAATTCTCTACCAAAATACCCAATAATTGACATCCGTTTATTAATTTCTAAATATAAATCAACTTCATGGAATTGGTTTCTTAAAAGTGCTTTTTGACTAAAAACTGGAATTGGGGATAAGAAAGATTGTAACGATTGGAATTCTCCTAAATAAAATACAAATAGTTTTTTATTAAAAACTTTGGATTGGTATTTTAAATTTAATAGAAATACGTTGTAAGATTTTTTAATTTTATTGTTGGTAGAGTTATCAATAAGTACATTTTCGTAATATCCTCTAAAAAAAGTTGTTAAGTTCTCTTGTGGACCTGCTGTGGATTGAAATCTCTCTATTCTTGAAAGATACAAGCCATTTACCTTATGAAAGAAAGAAACCAAGTTGGTGTCATTTTGGATTTCTCTAGATATTCCGTTTCCTAAGTTTACCTTTAGCTTTCCAATATTGAACTCAGAATTAATATTTAGTCCATATCTATTATTAGATTTAATATGAATTGGTGTCATTACACCTCCAAAAGGTCTTGCACCATCTGGAATACCCTCTCCATTAAATGAACTGGTCTGAGAGCTAAAAGCAGCTACTGAACCATTAACAATTGAAGAATGAATATTTACAAAATCTGGTGAAACATAGTAGCCTTCCAAGAATATAGGAAACTTAAAATATTTGGAAGATGGCTTAATAGAAATTTCAGATGCAATACCATTCCCATTGCTGTTGTTAAAGTCAAAACTATAATTACTGAGTGCTATTTCACCATTAATTTTCCATTCATTTATATTTCCACTATAGGTAGTGTTGAAAATTTGATTTTTAAATTGATTCCCATTAGAAATTGCATCTAAACCGTTTGAAGTTAAATAACCAAAACCAAAATGATTTAACCTGTAATCTTTATTAATTTTAATAGCCAATAAATGATCGTATGCAGAAACATTAAACGGTGTTTTGCCATAAAAAACATCTAGACTTAGTTGCTTTGGCAACTCGCTAGCGCTAAAGTGAATTCCACTAACTTGTCTTTTACCAAAATCAGCAGCTCTAGTATAATCTGATTTTTGCATATAGTTAGAATACTGAGTATTTATTGGCCAAACATAAGTCCAAGCATTTCTATCAAAAAGAGAATTTCTAACTTGTTTAGCAGAGCTTAATGTAAAATCACTGAATCTTAAAAAATTAATTCCACCGGTTACAATTTTAAAATTCCCAAAATTGGTTTTATTTCCTAATTCTATAGAAACACCTCTTCTATTTAATTTTAAATAATTTTTATCCAATGAAATGCCTGTAAAAGGTTCAAATAAGTAAAGCTGAGTTTTTATATAGCCAGATTTTTTGGAATTTAAAATCATTTCAAGATTTAGTGTAGGAGAGTTAAATTCATCGTCTAAACGAAAAACATTAGAATTTAAAGTATCCCCGAAAAGATTGGAAACCTGTCTATTGTAGGCCATCAGCCGGTAATAACCTTTTATCGAGAA
>CAJIYZ010000106.1 GCA_905181675.1 Bacteroidetes bacterium MED-G20 | reverse complement strand
GAAACATTTACCCACGCACCAATTAAAATTCCATCTGTTCCAATTTTCATTGCGGCATTATTTTGATGAATGGAAAAATTTTTAAAATTAAATGGTTTGTAAATTCGCCTACTCACCGGTATATAGTTCGATAAGCCCATCGGGAATTTCAAGTTTAATTTGTTTTTTTGAATGGTCTAAAAACAATATATTTTTTTCATTTAAAGGGAGTAAAACTTCATTGTCGTTTATATATATCTGAATTAGATTATTATTTTTAATTTTTATAACTTCGCTAATATGTCCCAAATTCACTCCTTGTTGGCTGAATAAATCATATCCAGAAATATTATTTTTATCAAACTTTTTTTCAGGAAAATCAACATCTTTTGGATTTACAAAAACTACTTTATTTTTTAATTCTTCAGCCTTGTTTTTGTTTACATTTAAAAGAGTTAAAACTAATTTATTTTTGTTAAGTGATCGAATTTCTTGAATTTTAAAGGGAGTAACTAGTCCTGAAATATCTAACCAAATCGTTGTATTTTTTGTGAGAATTGATGAGTTTTCATTAATAAATGAGATCACTAGTTTACCTGTGAAACCATGAAGTCTTGAAAAATGTCCTATTTCCTTTAATTTATTTATCATAAAAAAAGCCATGTCTAAACATGGCTTAAAATTATAAAATCATTTAAGAAGTTTTAATTATTCTCCTTTTTTTCCTTCTTTCTTTGAAGTCTCTTCTACTTTTGGAGTCTCTTCAGCTTTTGGAGTTTCTTCAGCTTTTGGAGTCTCTTCAGCTTTTGGAGTTTCTTCAGTTTTTGGAGTTTCTTCAGTTTTTGGAGCTTCTTCAGTGTTTGGAGCTTCTTCTACTTTTGGAGACTCTTCTACTTTTGGAGTCTCTTCTACTTTTGGAGTCTCTTTAGTTGCTGGAGCTTCTTCTGTTGCTGGAGTTTCTTCGTTTAATGAAGCTTCTTCTGCTTCATCTTTTGTTATTTGTAGGGCTTCTGCCTCTGTAATTGCTTTTGCTCTAGCTGCATTTTTTTCTTTCTCTGCATTTAAAGCATCTGCTATAGCTTTTTGTTCAGCATTTTCTAAAGAAGATATTTTTGACTCAATTTTACTGTCTTTATCTGCCATCCATTTATTGAACTTTTCTTCTGCTTGTGCTTCAGTTAATGCACCTTTGACAACACCTTTAAGTAGATGATTTTTGTATAATACACCCCTGTAGGATAACATCCCTCTAACAGTGTCGGTCGGTTGAGCACCAATACCAACCCAATACAAGGCTCTGTCAAAATTAATGTCAATAATAGCTGGATTTTTGTTAGGATCGTATGATCCAATTCTTTCGATATATCTTCCATCTCTTTTAGCTCTAGAGTCGGCTATAATTATGTGGTAAAAAGGTTTACCTTTTTTTCCGTGTCTTGCAAGTCTAATTCTTGTTGCCATATTAATTGTTTTATAAGGGTCCTAAACCCAGTTTAATTTAATTCGGCTGCAAATATGACTTTTTTTATCGTTAATTAAAAGAATTTGTCACCTATTTTTTTAAATAAAGTTTAATATGTATCCTAGAATAGCCCCACCTAAAACAATGAAAGAACTATTCGTTTTTTTTAAAACAAAAACTGCTATTAAACTTAAAGCGCCAATTAAAACCATTCTCCAGTCTGATAATGTTTCTTTTCCCATTTCAATACAAACAGCAGCAATAACAGCAACAGCAGCTATATTAATAGCATCTAAAAAACTAGCGATTGGTTTAGACTTTCTCATTTTTGGAATTAATGGATTCAAAATTGCTACAAATATAAATGAGGGAATAAAAATCCCAATTGTAGCAGCAATAGCACCATAGAGACCATTAATTTGCCAACCAATGAATGTTGCAGTTGATAATACTGGTCCTGGTGTAAACTGTCCAATTGCAACAGCATCCATTAATTCATTTCTCGATAACCAACCATTAGATACTAGTTCACTATCTAAAAAAGCAAATAGTACATAGCCGCTTCCATAAAGTATAGATCCCACTTTTAAAAAAGTTAAAAATATTTTCAAACTCCCTATAGATTTGATTCCTGGAATAAATAGAAATGAACTTATTATATTTTTGTTTTTCATTACATAAATTAACAACCCAATAATTCCACAACTAAAAAGTGCCAATATTTCACTTACTCCCATCAGACAAACTATCAATGTCCCTATACCTAGAATTCCAATTTCTACAGATTTAAGTGCTTTTTTCCCTAATTTATATGCTGCCATAATTATAATAGCAATGACTGCAGGTTTGATACCATATAAAAACGGTTTTATATTGGGTAATTGTCCATATTCATTGTAAAACCAAGCAAATAATCCAGTAATTGAAACTGCGGGAAAAATGAAACATAGTCCAGCAGTGATTAATCCTTTCCAACCAGCACGTTCATAACCACAATGCATAGTCATTTCTGTTGAGTTTGGACCAGGAATTAAATTGGTAGCACCTATAAGGTCTAGAAAATGTTTTTGAGTTATCCACTTTCTTTTTCTAACAACCTCATCCTCCATCATAGCAATGTGTGCTGAAGGACCTCCAAAAGAAATTGCTCCTAGCTTTAAAAAAAGTAGTGCTATTTCTTTAAGTTTGCTGGACTTAGACATTACAAATAATGGTTAACAACAGCCGTCTTCGGGATCGCAAGAGATTGAATTGTTTTCTAATGAAGCTAGTGGTTTTTTAATTTTTTCTGGGACAATTCCACACTTATCTTCTGCAAGGCAATTAGTCATCTTATTAATTAAAACGAAATTGTTCCCATTAAAAGAAACATCGTATTTTCCAATAGTATCACTCTGGTATTCAACTTCTACTTCCAAATTTTCCATAGAGAATTCTTTTTCAGATAGATCTATAATATCCATTAGCTTATTTGGCTTTAAAATATGATTTGTGTCATCAGAATACCAAAGTTGAAAATTGATGACTTTTTCATGTCTTATTACACCACCACAGTCTATAAAATCTTTTGTAATTACACCAACTTCTGTAATATGAAAGTGCTTTGGTACAATTAATCCATTTTCTAACTGAAAGTTAATTCTAGTTACAGTACTAAGTGTTTTTTTTAGTTCTTTTAATTTCATTAATAAAATTTATATTTTACCAGCAACAGCTTCACTTACGTTTATAATATGGTCTCCAACTTTTTCACAGGATGAAAAAATATCGTTGTACATAATTCCAGACTGGAATTTATATTTTCCTTTTTCTGCTTGTTCTAAATAAGATTTTCTTAATTCATTTCTAAGTTGATTTATTTCTCTTTCTGCTTTTTCAGCATTATCTGTAATTATATGGCCATATTCAGAATTTAAATTTGCAATCATAATTCCAAAAGCTTTTTCAACTTTTTCCAACATTCTATTGATATTCTCTCTTTGTTCCGGAAGAAAATAAAGTTTGTTTTCGTCCTTTCTTTCAATAGTTTTTGACATTTGGTAGTATATATCTCCAATCCTCTCTAAATCGTTGGTAATACTTAGCATTGCCCTAATTTGAGATGAGGTATTCTGACTCACTTCCTGGGTTGATAAATTCTCTAAGTAACTAGCAACTTCCACTTCTACACGATCGGTTATTTCTTCGTATTTTTTTAGTTTATTGAACATTTTATTTCTTGTCTTTTTGTCCTGATCGTTAATTAATACCTTAATAAAATCATTCATTTTCATAGTGACATTTCCAAATTTAGCTACTTCTTTTTTTGCTTCTAGAATAGCTACTTCTGGTAATGCAATTCCAGCAGCACTTATATAATCTAACTTAAATTCTTCGTCGGCTTCCCCTTTTGATTTGACAAGTCTTGTTGCTATTTTAGCCATAAATGGAACAAAACCGACTAAAAGTAATACGTTGAAAATGTTAAAAGTTGTGTGAAAAATTGAAAGTCCCAATGGCACAGTAGCAGATTTGTCTTCAGGATTTAGGGGAGACATTCCCATATAAATTGTCATGTATTTATCAATCAATTCAATAACAAAAGGAAATGCAATAACCATCCATATTACACCAAATACATTAAATATAAAATGTGCTCTTGCAGCACGCTTGGCATGTACATTTGCTACAAGTGCTGCTAAATTTGCAGTAATAGTTGTTCCAATATTTTCACCTAAAACCATTGCAGCAGCTAATTGAAAAGGAATATATCCTTCAAAGCACATTACTAGTGTTAGAGCCATTGCAGCACTTGAAGACTGAACTACAAGGGTCAAAATGGTCCCAACTCCAATAAAAATTATAGTTGAAATGAATCCTTTATCTGCATAATCAGCTAAAAAACTTAAAAATCCAGGATTTTGTTTTAAATCTGGAACTGCATGTTTTAACTCATCTAGGCCCATAAATAATAGTGCAAAACCTATTAAAACTTCAGCCCATGCTTTAATATTTGACTTTTTAGAAAACATTAATGGGAATCCAACCGCTATGATAGGTAATGCTATAGCTGATATCTTTATTTTAAATCCCAAAATAGATATTAACCAAGCAGTGATTGTAGTTCCTATATTTGCTCCCATTATAACCCCTATAGATTCTACAAGGCTTAGAAGTCCAGCATTAACAAAACTTACAGTCATCACTGTTGTTGCAGAAGACGATTGCAATAGTGCAGTTATTAAAAATCCAGTTGTGACACCAAGAAACCTATTTGAAGTCATGCTACTAAGTATATTTCGCATTTTACTTCCAGCTACCTTCTGAATACCATCGCTCATTACCTTCATTCCGTAGATGAAAAATCCTAAAGCGCCAATAATTATTAAAAAATCAAAAAATGTCATATTATTAATTATTAAGTTTTACACAAATCTATATATCTAAGCAATAAGATTTAATGGCTTAATCAAACCTTAACATAAGGTTAACATAAGTTCTTGTTAATGTATTGTTTATGAGCTGTTTAGTCATTTAATTATTTTATTAACATACTTAGTTCTACCGAAATTATTTCAATATTAATTTATTGTTAAGATTGTGCAACAGTAATGTTAATCCAAAATTTTATTGTTCAATTTGTTTTAAATAATTAATTATAATGAAAAAATTTATCGTTCTACTTTTTATTGCTTCCGTTTATTCTGCTAGTTCTCAAGATATAACTGATAATAGGTTTGGTAAGGGTCTTATTAACGTATTTGCAAAAGATTCATCTTGGTCTTCTAAAGTTGCTTTTAGATACCAAACTAGGTATGAAGGAAATTATGATTTAGAGGATAGTGATTACACTGGAAGAGCATTTGTTAGAAGAGCAAGAATAAAAGGAAGTGGATTTGCTTTTAGCCCAAAAATCACTTACAAATTTGAATACGATGATGCCAATGGTTATGTATTAGATGCTGTTGTTAAATGGAATTTTACTGGAAACTGGACAGTTTGGTTTGGACAAACTAAACTTCCTGGAAACATAGAAAGAGTATTTTCATCTCAAAAATTACAGTTAGTGGATAGATCTTTATTGAATTCTAAATTCACATTAGATAGAGATGCAGGTGCTCAACTAAGACACCATTTTAAATTAGGAAACACATTTTTAGTAAGAGAGGTTTTTGCCATTTCCCAGGGAGAAGGTTTAAATCAAAAGCCTCAATCAACGGGTAATGGATATACAGGTAGAA
>CAJIYZ010000105.1 GCA_905181675.1 Bacteroidetes bacterium MED-G20 | reverse complement strand
TCAATTCCAGAATATGTATTGGACAAGTATAAATTGAATTGATTTAAATCATTTTTATAGGATACTGTTGTGTGAACAGAGTACCTTTTTTCTATTTTTAAATAATCTAGAAAATTTTTGACGTGAGATATATTACCCAATAAAAAGAAATTTAGTTAGTGTAATATAAAAAAAAAGAGGGCACTAGGCCCTCTTAAAATAAGATTTTAAGTATTTTATTCTGCAGCTTTAAGCTTTTCAACATATTCTGCTTTAATGACTTGCTGTCTTCGGACAATAGATTTTTTAGTGTACTCTTTTCTTGTCCTTAACTCTTTAAGAACACCTGTTCTTTCGAATTTTTTCTTGTACTTTTTAAGAGCTCTTTCAATTGACTCTCCTTCTTTTACCGGAATTTGTAGCATGTTTAAATTTTATAGGTGGCAAATGTATACAATTAAAATAAATCTCCAAAAAGAAATTTAATTATTTAGCAAAGCTCTTGAAATTACTAGTTTTTGGATTTCGGATGTTCCCTCACCAATAGTGCTTAATTTAGAATCTCTGTAAAACTTTTCTACTGGATACTCTTTTGAATAACCATAACCTCCAAAAATCTGGACTGCGTCGTTAGCGACAGAAACTGAAACTTCAGAAGCTTTAAACTTGGCAATTGCAGAATGGTAATTAGCATCTTTTGAATTAGACAACATTTTAGAAGCTGCCTTAAAAAGCAACATTTTAGAAGCTTCAATCTCTGTAGCCATTTCGGCCAATTTAAATGATATCCCTTGGAATCTACTTATTGGCTTCCCAAACTGTTCTCTTTCTTTTGAATAGGCTAGTGATGCCTCCAAAGCGCCTTCTGCCATCCCTAGAGCCATAGCACCAATAGAAATTCTTCCACCATCTAAAATTTTCATCGACTGGATAAACCCTTCTCCAACATTGCCAATAATATTTCCCTTATGAACCCTGCAATTATTGAAAATAACTTCCGCAGTTTCCGATGCTCTCATTCCTAACTTATTTTCTTTCTTTCCAGAAAGAAAACCCTCAGTCCCTCTCTCAACAGCAAAAGCAGTCATTCCATGGGAATCTAATAAATCTCCAGTTCTTACTATTACAACAATAATATCTCCAGAAATTCCATGAGTGATGAAATTTTTAGAACCATTTATGACCCAATAGTCTCCATCTTTTTCAGCCACACATTTCATCCGCATTGCATCTGAGCCAGTATTGGGTTCTGTAAGACCCCAGGCTCCAATCCATTCACCAGAAGATAACTTTGGAAGCCAGTTGATTTTTTGATTTTCGTTTCCAAACTTTAACAAATGGTTCACACAAAGGGAATTATGAGCTGCTAATGATAAGCCAATAGCACCACAAACCTTTGAAATTTCTTTTATAACCATTATATATTCTTCGTATCCTAAACCAGCTCCTCCAAACTTTTCCGGAACTAACACACCCATCAACCCCTGCTTACCAGCCTTTTTAAATAATTCCTTAGGAAAAAACTGATCTTCATCCCAGACATTTATATTTGGTAAAATTTCTTTTTTTGCAAAGTCTTGTGCCATTTGCTGAATCATCAGCTGGTCTTGTGAATAATCAAAATTCATATATTAAGTTTTAATAATTAACAATACTGTTTATATTTTTAGAAAATTTATGTAATCTTTCTCTTCCATTTAAAAAATCAAGCTCAACAATAAATGAAAATCCATCAATTACTGCACCCTGCTGAATTACTAATCTTGCTGCAGCAATTGCAGTTCCTCCAGTAGCTAATAAATCATCGTGAATTACTACACTGTCTCCTGGCCCAATATCCTCAATATTCATTTCGATTGTTGACTTACCATATTCTAAATTATAATCAATAGATATAGTTTTATAAGGAAGTTTGCCTTTTTTTCTTATCAAGACAAACGATAGATTATTTTTAATTGTCACAGGGAGTCCAAATAAAAAACCTCTGCTTTCAATTCCAACTAAATGAGTGGCTTTAGTTGTTAAGTGTCCTGATAGTTCTTTGACAATATTAGAACACAACAATGGGTTTTTGAGTACGGGGGTGATATCTTTAAAAATAATGCCTTTTCTAGGGAAATCTTTTACATCCCTTATATGACCTTTAATCTCCTCTTTTAAATTCAATTTAACAGTGTTAAAATATTGTCAAGTAAGGTACGATTTTATAATACAAAGTATTATTTAGAATACGGATTTTTTTTAAATCTTCTATTAATTGGAAATCGCCATGCTGCACCCTATAATTAACTATTGAATTTGCAATATTCCATTTAATATAAGGATGGTTTTTTAATTGTTTTATAGAACAAGTATTTATGTTAATTTTCACAACACTAGAATCTTTAATTCTTAAAAATCTTTTAATGCTATTAAAAAGACTGTCATTAACACTATATACTTCATTAACTTGAGATAAATTAACAAATCCACCAAGTGAATTTTTATAATTTAAAATGTGAATGGACCTTTTAACACCTATTCCACGAAGCTTTCTCCACTGAAGACTATCCGCTAAATTAATATTTACAACGAATTTTGATTTTTTGATTCTTTCAATTCTATTAATTTTTTGAGTTTTAGCTACAATTCTTCTTAAGGTTTTAGGATCTAAACTATAAATATTTAGGTCTTTTCCTTTTAAACAATTCTTAGTTGCTAAAAGGTTATTTCTTTTAGAAGTTGAAACATAATAATTAAAAATCCCTTTTGAGTTTTTTTCAAAATATAAGGTGTCAAAATAGTTTTTCAAATCGTAGTTTGGACTTTTTGAACTTAAAAGAAATGTAAAAGACTTTCTGATATCTACCCTATTTGATTTGATTTTAATAACCACAATCGAATCCAGCATTTTTCTTTCACTTTCGTTAAAAGCGTAGCATTTCAATAGCTGGGATTTATTACTAAAAATATTTAACTTCTTCTTATAATTTTGAATTATTTTAATTTGAGAACTGGAAAAACCTAGCTTAACCCAATCCTTTGTTATCCAAAAATTAGGATTTCTATTTTCAGGTATAATAATTTGATTTTCAACTTCTAAAGTCTTAAAAACCTCACTTTCAATAACAACAAATGGGGAAATATTTTCTTCAGAGTTTCTTTTAAAAAAAAGAAAAATAAAATAAAGAGTGAAAAGAATTAGCAGAAAGAAAATACCTCTACGCTGAGAAGGCGAGTAAAGTAAATTTAATTTCATTGCAACATTTTAAAACATCAAGATTTTTCTTTATCTATCGCATTTAAATATCTTGCAAGTTGTTTTTTAACAACCGGAAATAAAAAGAATAGTCCAATCATGTTTGGAAAAACCATTGCGAAAATCATCGCATCTGAAAAGGCCCAAATAGAATTCATGCTCGCTGCAGCTCCAATTACAACAAAAACTAAGAAAAGTATTTTATAAGTTAAATCTGCTGCTTTACCCCTTCCAAATAAATATTTCCAAGACTGAAGACCATAATATGACCATGAAATCATAGTTGAAACAGCAAATAATACTACAGCAATTGTTAAGAACACATTGGAATATGGTATATATTCAGCAAAAGCCATAGATGTTATACCAGCACCTTCATAAGCAACACCATCTATCAAAACAGTTCCATTCGTTCCTCCATACTCAAAAGCACCACCAAAATTAAAGATAATAATGACCAAAGCTGTCATGGTGCAAATCACAACTGTGTCAATAAATGGCTCTAATAAAGCAACAAGTCCTTCAGATGCGGAATATTTTGTTTTAACAGCAGAATGGGCAATAGACGCGGAACCAGCACCAGCTTCGTTTGAAAAAGCTGCTCTTTTAAATCCAACTAATAAAACACCAATAATTCCACCAACACCTATTGCCTTTGGGTTAAAAGCCTGTGTAATTATTAAACTAAAAGCATCATCCACCAAACTGAAATTAAGAACAATTATATAAAGACAAGCCAACAAATAAAGTACTGCCATAAAAGGCACAATTTTTTCTGTAACAGATGCTATTCTTTTTATTCCACCAATAATTATAACACCAACTAGAAGAGCCAAAACAACTCCAATTATTGCACCTGCGCTTGAACTATTTAAACCCAATAAATCTTTAATGACTATTGTTGCTTGATTGGACTGCGCTGCATTGCCGCCACCAAAAGAACCTCCAATACAAAAAATTGCAAATAATACTGCAGTTATTTTGCCAAGTATAGTGAATCCTTTTTCTTTTAATCCCTTACTTAAATAATACATTGGGCCTCCATAGACAGTTCCGTCTTCACCTATGTCTCTATATTGAACTCCTAAAGTACATTCCACAAATTTTGTAGACATTCCCAATAGCCCACAAACAATCATCCAAAAAGTTGCCCCAGGACCGCCAAGAGCTATTGCAAGAGCAACACCTGCGATATTTCCGTTTCCTACAGTTCCAGAAACAGCAGTAGCTAATGCTTGAAAATGCGTAACCTCCCCTTCTTTACTTTCGTCTGAAATAGTGTCCTTTATGTCTCCATCTATGGCTAAATCAGAGTTTAAAGAACTAGAATTATCGACATGGTCGTATTTTCCTCTCACAACTCCGATTGCTTTTCCAAAATATTTAATATTTGGGAACCCGAAATAAAATGTGAAAAATAATGCACTAAAAACCAATAACACTATAACAAAAGGAGCTCCATTAAAAACTTCAAAAAACACAACGTTAGATACAAAATCTGAAAAGGGTTTGAACGCTTTATCAATTTTTTGATCTAATCCTATTGTAACTGCTTCTTGAGATTGTGCCAGAATAAAATTTGGCAATATCATAAATAAGATAGTAGATATTTTAAGCTTCATATTTTTTAATTTGTTGATGCATTATTTTTATTCCTTCTGTAAAATCTACAGGATTGTATTCTAGATCCCTTTTTGCTTTGCCAATATCGAACCCTGTAATTAGTGGCCTTTTAGCAGGCTGCTTTAAAGATTCTGAGGAAACAGGATTTATTAAAGATTTATCTAAATTATAAAAATCAGCGACTTGGTAAACTAAATCTAAAATACTGTAAGTTTTTGGTCCAGAAAGATGGTATAATCCATATGCAGATTTATCAACAATAGAAATGCATCCTTGTGCTAAATCTTCTGCAAGTGTTGGGGATCTATATTGATCATTTACCACGTTAATCGTATTGCCTTTTTCTATTTCATTTTTAGCCCATAAAACAATATTCGAACGACTCATATTGTCTGTAATTCCATAGATAATAATTGTTCTAGCAATACTCCAATTGGTTAAGTTTTTTTGAACAATCTCCTCAGATTTTAGTTTTGATTCAGCATAAAAATGCAATGGGTTTGGCAGGTCATTTTCATTGTAAGGCCCTGCAGTTCCATCGAAAACAAAATCTGTACTTAAATGCAATAAATGTGCCTTAATAGACTCACAAGAAATAGCAATATTCTCCACAGCATCTACATTAATTTCCCAGCAATCCTTCTGATTTTTTTCGCATGCATCTACATTGGTCATTGCTGCGCAATTAATTACTGCATTTGGTTTTTCACTAGAAATAAACTTTTGGACTTCATTTCTATTGGTAATATCTAACTCTACATACTTGTAGCCATTGGTTTCTATCAATCTATTAGGCCCCCTAGAACATGCTATTAAACTAACATCCTCTCTATTTTTCAACTCATAAACAATTTTTTGACCTAATAATCCATTAGCACCAGTAACTAAAATTTTCTTTTTGATCATTTTAAACTCTTAAATTACTTAAAATCCCAAACAGTTTTTCTTTTTTTTCTCCAATATAATTTGTCCTTATTTTCTAAAAAATATGCCATAGGGAAATAAACTAAAAGTGGACTTCCTAAAGTTACAAAGCTTAAATAAATAAAAAATTTTCTTACTAATGCTGGATTCACACCAAATTTGGTTCCCAACCACTCGCTAACCCCAAATGCTCTCTTCTCAAAAAAACTTAAAATTTTATCTTGTATAGAAAAATAGATTTTCATATCTTAAACTTACAAATATTTAGACATACTATTTTTTATTTTCATAGCCTCGTCTCTTGATTTAGAATCAAAATCCTTGTCATTTCCAGCATAAATTATTCCTCTAGAAGAATTAATTAATACGCCAATATCATTATTAATTCCATTTTTAATTACTTCATCTAAATCTCCACCCTGAGCTCCTATTCCAGGGATTAATAAAAAATGTTTAGGAATAATTTTTCTTATCTCTTTTAAATCTTTTGCCTTAGTTGCTCCAACAACATACATCATATTTTCAGTAGTCCCCCATTTAACAGATGTTTCCAAAACCTCTTGGAAAAGAAAATTCCCATTTTCAAGTTTTAAATTTTGAAAAGAGTTAGACCCATTATTACTAGTTAGAGCTAAAACAATAGTCCATTTGTTTGGGTATTCTAGGAATGGTGTTATGGAGTCTACACCCATATATGGTGCGACAGTTATCGAGTCAAAATCGTAAGTTGAAAAAAAAGTTTCAGCGTACTTTTTAGAAGTGTTTCCAATATCTCCTCTTTTAGAATCTGCAATAGTGAATATGTTTTTGGGAATGTATTCTACAGTTTTCTGCAGGCTTTTCCAACCATCAATACCCATGGATTCGTAAAATGCGATGTTGGGTTTGTAAGCTATGCAAAGGTCCTTTGTTGCGTCAATAATTCTTTTGTTAAATTCGAAAACAGGATCTTCAAAATCCAATAAATATTTAGGTATTTTAGAAATATCGGTGTCTAAGCCAATACATAAAAAAGACTTTTTAAGATGAATTTGCTCTATGATTTCATTTCTAGTCATTCTCAGTCTAATTTACTTTCATTTAACTTTTCCGCATTTTCAGCCATTATTAATGCATCTATCATTTCCTGAATGTCGCCATTCATAAAGTTAGAAAGATTATAGATTGTCTTGTTGATTCTGTGGTCTGTAATTCTTCCCTGAGGATAATTGTAAGTTCTTATTTTTGCAGACCTATCGCCAGTGGATATCAATGATTTTCTCTCATCAGCCCTTTCTTTATCTAATCGTTCTTCCTCTGCTTTATAAAGTCTAGATCTTAGAACCTTTAGCGCTTTTTCATAGTTCTTATGTTGTGAACGCCCATCTTGACATTCAACGACTGTGCCGGTTGGCAAATGAGTAACCCTAACTGCAGATTCTGTTTTGTTCACATGTTGACCTCCAGCTCCAGAAGCTCTGTAGGTATCTTTTTTAACATCTGTTAAATTAAGTTCGAAATCTACTTCTTCTGCCTCAGGAAGGACTGCCACAGTGATTGCAGAAGTGTGTACTCTGCCCTGAGATTCTGTTTCAGGAACTCTTTGAACTCTATGAACTCCAGATTCAAATTTTAATTTCCCATATACTTCTTCTCCAGAAATACTTAGCGATATCTCCCTAAATCCTTTGGTACCTCCTTCATTGGAATTAAGAACTTCAAAAGTCCATGATTTTTCTTTAAAAAACATAGTAAACATTCTGAAAATATCCTCTACAAAAATACAGGCTTCATCTCCTCCAGTTCCTGATCTTATTTCCATTATGACATTTTTATTGTCATTTGGATCTTTAGGAATTAATAGCCATTTTATTTTATCATCCAATTCGGTCTTTATTTTCTGAAACTCCTCTAGCTCCTCTCTAGCCATATCCTTAAATTCAGGATCTGTCTCTGTTTGTAAGATTGATTTTGCATTCTCAATATTATTAATCACATCTTTGTAAGAATTGTAGGTTTTTACGACTTCTGTGAGTTCTTTATATTCTCTGTTTAAACTCACATATCTCTTCATGTTCGTAATGACATCTGGATCAATCATCTGTTTAGATATCTCGTCATATTTAATGGAGATTTGCTCTAATTTATTAAGTAGTCCATTATTGCTCATTAGTATGTGAATTCTCCTTTTTCAGAAACAATAGTTAATTTTTTTGTATTCAATTCTTCAACTCTTCCAATTTGTCTAGCATCTAAACTAAACTCATTACATATGTCAACAATAGATTGAATATTTCTTGGATTGGTATAGATTTCCATTCTATGGCCCATATTGAAAACTTTATACATTTCTTTCCATGGGGTTTGGGATTCTTGTTGAATAAGATTAAATAAAGGAGGAACGGGAAAAAGGTTGTCTTTGATTATATGATTTTTGTCAATAAAATGAAGAATTTTTGTTTGTGCACCACCGCTACAATGAACCATACCATTAATATCGGATCTATGTTTTTCTAAAATTTTACAAATTACGGGAGCATATGTTCTAGTAGGCGAAAGCACTAATTTACCAGCATTTATAGGTGAATCTTTAACAGTACTTGTCAATTCTTTTGAACCTGAATAGACCAAAGAAGAGTTAATACTATGGTCGTAAGTTTCGGGATATTTTTCAGCAATATTTTTTCCAAAAACATCGTGTCGAGCAGAAGTTAACCCATTACTTCCCATTCCGCCATTGTATTGTTTTTCATAGGAAGTTTTACCAAAAGAAGATAACCCTATAATAGCATCACCAGGTTGGATGTTTTTATTGGATATGACATCCGATTTTTTCATTCTAGCAACTACTGTAGAGTCCACAATAATTGTTCTA